>DATHQX010000162.1:0-63936 GCA_035482295.1 Verrucomicrobiia bacterium | reverse complement strand
TGATGGCTGAACTTGGCAACCGGGAGATCACCTCGCTTATCATCGAAGGCGGTGCGATGGTGAACTGGGCCGCGCTCTCGGAGGGCGTGGTCGACAAAATTTTTTTCTACTACGCGCCGAAGATTCTGGCGGGCACCGGGTCGATTCCGTTTGCGCTGGGCGCCGGATATCGCCGGATCAGCGAGGCCGCCTACGTAAAGTCACTGACCCTGCATCGCTTCGGCGAGGATTTCGCTGTAGAAGGCTATCTGCGCGATCCTTATCAGGATGAGATCAGGCTGGTGAAAAGCAGCGACTAGCAACTAGCTGCTAGCAGCTGGTAAGAGCCAGTATCCGTAACTTGCGTATCCTCATCTTCGTGCTAAGAGCGGTTCAACTCGAATGCCTGTTCATTGAGGAAGAACGTTGCTCGAAGCTGGTTGCTAATTGCTAGTTGCTGCTTTTCGAGGTTTTCCATGTTTACCGGACTTGTAGAAGAAGTTGGAACGGTTACCGGCATCGTTGAACGCGGAGGAAATCACCGCATCACGATTCATGCTCCCAATAGCGCCAAAGAACTGAAAGAGGGTAACAGTGTCTCTGTAAGCGGCGTCTGCCTTACGGCCCTCGACATCAAGCCAGACTCATTCTGCGCGGATTTGGCCGCCGAGACGTGGGCGCGCACTTCCCTTTCGCGCATGACCGAAGGCGCCAAGGTCAACCTCGAGCTTCCGCTGCGAGCTGACGGTCGGCTTGGCGGTCACATTGTGCAAGGGCACGTGGATGGCGTCGCCCGCTTCGCAGGCCTGGAAGCGATCCCGAATGCCGACGACTTCTGGCTCCAGCTCGACATCCCGCAAGAGCTCGAGAAGTATGTCGTCTTCAAGGGCTCGATTGCTATCGAAGGCATTAGCCTGACGGTGGCTAAGCTCGAAGGATTGCGCCTGACCGTCGCGATCATTCCTCACACCGTTAAGATGACGAACCTGAATTCGCTCAGGTCCGGCGATCCCGTGAATATCGAGACTGACATCGTCTCCAAGTATCTGGAGAAGTGGACGCATCGGGGTGAGGGCAGCTCGCTGACGGTGGAACGCCTGGTAGCGCAAGGGTTCTAGCCGGGTGACCCATGGCAGAAAGTACAATGGTGCGCGCTCAACCGCTCATTGCCGTAAAGGATGTAAGGGCAAGCAGTCAATGGTATCGTGAACTGCTTGGAGCAGGTTCCCTGCCGGAACACAGCCATCGTGACGTGTACGACCGGGTGCAATGTGCGGGTCAGCTCATCCTGCAACTCCATGCCTGGGACGAGGAGGATCACCCGAATCTCACCAACGCCGACGCAGCGCGCCCAGGTCACGGGGTGCTTCTCTGGTTCGAGGTCAGCAACTTTGATGAGGTTGTCGAGAGAGCCGGAGCATTACACGCTCAAGTTATTCTGGAATCTCACGTTAACCCCAGGCCGCACCACCGGGAGATATGGCTGCGGGACCTGGACGGTTACGTGGTCGTAATCGCGAGTCTCGACGGCGAAGCGACTTCGTAACTTCGCGTCCTGGCGCTGAACGGGCACGCGTTTGCAACACGAAACCGGACCCTGCCCGAAGATGAAATTCGCTCGCGCATAGGCGGCTTATCCCCGGTAATCATGCTTTGACCTCACCGGTGACGGCTCGGGGAGCTCATCCCGGTATTTCCCCAATACAATACCTGTTTCTGACATCAAGCGGTTTGCTGCCGCCGATGAACTTTGGCACGAGAGGACGATAGGGCGATGCGCATCGTAAGCGCGGGTCATGCAGTCTTTGCGACGACCATGATCGCCCTCG
Organism: Verrucomicrobiia bacterium; assembly: GCA_035482295.1. GTDB lineage: Bacteria > Acidobacteriota > Terriglobia > Terriglobales > Acidobacteriaceae > Bog-257. The sequence goes on along the minus strand of DATHQX010000162.1, from coordinate 62,128 downwards.
GAATTCTCGGCTTCGTCAAAGCTGACTATGTCTCGCTATGGCAGCCGATCCCCCATGGCATGCCCGCGCTGGCGTATCTCTGCGCCTTCATAGCACTGGTATGCGGCATAGGTCTGCTCTGGCGGCTAACGGCCGCTGCCGCTGCTCGCATGCTGCTCGCCTACCTTTTGCTTTGGCTGCTGCTCGTGAGATTGCCGGGCATCTTCCTTGCGCCCACGGTGGAATACTGGTGGGCGGCCTGCAAAATCGGGGTGATGGCGGCGGCCACCTGGGTACTGTATGTCTGGTTCGCCAACGGCTGGGACAAGCGGCGGCTCGCCTTCGCCACGAGCGACTGCGGTCTCCGAATCGCGAGGATTCTCTACGGCCTGGCCTTGATCCCCTTCGGCGCCGCCCATTTCGTCTACCTCCAACAGACTGCCGCGCTGGTGCCTGGCTGGCTGCCCTTCCATTTGGCGTTGGCCTCGTTCACCGGTTGTGCCTTCATAGCGGCAGGCCTCGCGGTGCTCACCGGCGTGTATGCACGTCTGGCAGCGGCGCTTGTAGCATTGCAAATCGCACTGTTCACTTTGCTGGTGTGGGTTCCCGTCGTGGCGGCAGGGACCAAAGACGCGTTCCAATGGAGCGAGACGGTGATCTCCGTGACACTGACGGCCGGCGCCTGGCTGGTGGCAGAGTCGTACCGTGGCGTGCCCTGGCTCGCGGTGGGCAAGCGTAATCTGGCTAAAGGATAGGTGGTGGCCCGAGCGCCTGGGAACCGTATATATGTCGCCACCGAACCGTTCTGGCCACTCCGAGCTTTGGCGGCGAATATCTCGCCCTACGGAGCTTCAAACCTCGGCTGGTGGGGCGGCCGCCGGGCGCCGAAGTAGCGCTCGAAGTCCAGCGAGTCCAAGTCGAGGAACTCCTGCACAATCGGCTCTTTGCACTTCGCCATCTCCTCAAACGTTCCGAAGAAAATTGCTTTACCTTCGTAGAGAAAGAGCAGCCGATCGGCCAGCTTCTTGGCGAGCGCCATGTCGTGGGTTACGACGATACTAGTGAGTCTCAATTGCTTCTTCAGCTTTTTAATCAAGTCACCCAGCAGGTGCGCCATCAGAGGATCGACCATTGTTGTCGGTTCGTCATAGAGAACGGCGTCAGGTTGAGCGGCCAAGGCGCGCGCGATGGCCACGGAACGCTTCATTCCAGTGGATAGGTCTGAGGGTAGCAGATCGCGGAATTCACGCACGCCCACCATGTCGAGCAGGCCATCGACAATCTGATAGATCTGCTCTTCTTCGAGGCCTCCGCGCTCGCGCAGCGGGAAAGCCACATTCTCACCGACCGTCAGCGAATCGAACAAAGCGCCGTTCTGGAAGACCATGGTCACTTTCTTGCGGATGCGCTCCATCTCCTGCTCGGGATAATCCGTGATGTCTTCGTAGGCCACCCAGATACGTCCACTATCCGGCTTGAGGAAGCCCATGATGTTGTGCAGCGAAACGGACTTGCCCACGCCGCTTCGGCCGAGAATGCAGACCGTCTCACCGGGCATGACGTCGAAGCTGACGTCGTTCAACACGACATTGCTGCCGAATGCCTTGTAGACGTGCTGAAACTCGATATAGGGCTTTTCTTCGGGCATGTCCTGGCTCTTAGCTTATTGCCTCTTAGCTCTTAGCGATCTGTTTCGCTAGTTGGAACAGCCAGCCGTCGGGAGAGACTCTCGTACTCCTCGGGCGTGTTGATGTTCTGAAATATATCAGGGGAAGAGCCGCCGGCTACGATTTCGCGCTCGGAAATCAGGCGCGTTGACACCTGCGAGAATAGCAGGCCGATTTTGTAGTTACCGTTTTGCAGCGCCTGCTCCGCCGCTTCGCGAACTTCGCGGTGATAGACCGCGCACAGCGGTTGCAGGCCTCCGGCAGCGTCGGGAACAACGATCAACTCGGGAGCGCTATTAGCCTGGACTAGTAGCCACCGCAGAAAGTCGGCAGTCATCAAGGGCATATCGACCGAAAGAACCACGTTCAGATCCGTATCCGTTGCGTTGAGCGCGGCGTGAATCCCTCCCAGCGGACCGCAACCCGGATAAATATCTTCAATAACTTCCCCGAAGCCGCCGTAGCGTTCGCGCGAGCCGACAATGCGAACACGACGGGTCGCAGCACCTGTCGTGGCCAGTGCGCGGTCCAAAAGCGTCTTTCCGCCGATGGCGAGCTGCGCTTTATCGGAGCCCATGCGAGTGCTCTGTCCGCCCGCGAGGACGAATGCGGTAGCGTTCGGCATCTCGACATAATAGCGAGCAGGAGCGCTCTTCGCCATTGCCAAGCGCCTTTCGCTCTTCGCATTTCGCCCGAGTATGCTTAGCTATCGTTCTCTTGAGCACACAAACCCCTTCCATTGCGTTGCTTGATCGGCCCCGCGGTTAGATGATTTTCTCGAAGAGCGAATGGCGAGGAGCGAAAAGCGGCCTTCTTACGCGTGTGCCGGGGTGAAGGTGTCGGTTTTGGGGATGCAACCGTTGATCTCGATGGCCACAATCCGGCCGCCGTGGTCGAGTTCCAGAGTGGCGGGGGCGTTGAAGACGGCATCACCGTTCAGCCCCGGAATGGCGATGAAGACGCGATTTTCCACGCAATTCACGCTGGGATCGCGCTTCAGATAAGAAAGCGCGTAATCATTGCGGCAGGCTTTGGGAACGATGAAGCACAGGTCGGCGACATCGCCCGTCTCAGACACAGAGACCGACGCTTCGATGGATATGCGGGACTGCACTTCATCGCCTTCTACCTCGACGGGAGGTTTGAAGCAGATGTAGTACTCGAAGCCCGATTCGGGATCAAAGGCGCTTCGATCTACCTGAAATGCCATACGCGCCCCCTCCAAAGCGCCGCGCAACCTGAACAGGCGCATGTTAAATCAAGCGTTGGCTCTGCGCAAAGCTGTTAATGCAATATTCTTCCCCTCCCTTTGTTGACGAACAGGACTCTGAGCACAATACCGTGTGATATGCGGAGGAGGGTGACGACGAGGGCGGCTCTGGTATAGTTCGAGGATAGCTGTCTCGATCTCGAGCATGCCGATATTCTCGCTATCCGACTTTGCGAAGGAGCAGCTGCAGGCCGTGCAGGATTATTCCCTGCTCGCCGGGCGCTCCGTCAGCAACCTGTTCGCGCAACCACGCTACTTTGCCGACACGTTGCTGCAGGCCGACCTCGTCGGGGTGGGGTCGCTGCCGATCGTCGTGCTGACCGGCTTCTTCACCGGGGCGGTGCTCGCCCTGCAAACCTCCAGCACGCTGCAGCAATTCGGATCGCTCTCTCTGACTGGCCAACTTGTGTCGCTCTCCATGGTGCGGGAGTTGGGCCCTGTTCTTACCGGACTGATGGTGGCCGGCCGCAACTCCAGCGGCATGGCCAGCGAACTGGGTTCGATGAAGGTGACCGAGCAGATCGATGCCATGCGTGCCATGGGCGTGGATCCTTCCAAGAAGCTGGTAACGCCGCGTGTCTTCGCCGCTGTCGTTATGCTCTTTTTCCTCAGCATCATCTCCGACCTGGTAGGACTGACCGGCGGCTTCATGATCTCGTATTTACTGCTCGGATTGGATGCGAACCAGTATTGGACGACAGCGTATCAGTCGCTGCGCTTCGGAGACGTTGTAATGGGCCTCACCAAGCCGGCTATCTTCGGATTCATCATAGCGACGATTGGCTGCTATTACGGGCTTTCCGCTAAGGGCGGAACGCAGGGTGTGGGCCGGGCCACTACGCAGGCGGTGGTTGCTGCCTCGGTGCTGATCCTGGTGAGCGATTTCTTCCTCACCCGCTTGCTGATGGGCTTTTTCCAGTATTAATCATGCCGGGTACCGATCTTCCAGTTGCCGAGCGCAAGCCTTCGCTGTCCGGTGGGGCGGCGCCAATCATCCGCTTTGATGACGTGGCTATTGCCTTTGACCACCCTGTGCTGGAGGGCGTGTCGTTCGGTTTACCGCGGGGCGAGACGAAGATCCTCATGGGTGTCTCCGGCACTGGCAAGACGCTTATTCTCAAGCTCGCCTTGGGGCTTTTGAAGCCTGATTCCGGCAAAATCATTGTCTGTGGCGAAGAAATCACCAGCATGAGGGAGGAGCAGCTCTTCGATCTGCGACGCAATATCGGCATGGTCTTCCAGGAGAGCGCGCTCTTCGATTCCCTTAATGTCGAAGAAAATGTCGCCTACCGTCTGATTGAAGAGACGGGCGATGTCACCGAGGAAATCCATCAGCGTGTACTGGAGGCGCTGCGGTTCGTGGAACTGGAGCACACGGTGTTTCTGTTTCCATCGGAGCTCTCCGGCGGTATGCGGCGAAGGGTAGGCATCGCGCGTGCCATCATTACCAACCCAGAAGTGTTGCTGTATGACTCGCCGACCGGCGGCCTAGATCCCGTGACCTCGAACACAATCATCGAATTGATCGTGAAGCAGCGCGACCTGTACAGGACCAGTTCCCTCATGGTGACGCATCGGTTACAGGACGCGTTTACCATGGCCAGCCACTACTTCGACCGCGAGCAGAACAAGATGCTGCCCAACACCGATAGCTCGCGCGACCTCCACACCACGTTCCTGATTCTGCGCGACGGCAAAGTGATATTTGAAGGGACGGCGCCGGAGCTGTTAAGGAATCACGACCCTTATATCCGGGAATATCTCAGCTAGACCGCGAACAGTTTTGTCTCAGGACACGCCTTCAGGGCCTGCGTTACACGTCAAGAAGAGTAGTGGGCCTCAGCCCCTGCATACGTGCAAGCACTGAAGCCCTAATTGAACGAAGCCTCGCGCACGATCAAGGTCGTGCTCTGATGCAAAATCAAGCGCCCTACTTGGCCGCGGCGGCCATGCGGCTCATGAACTCGGCACGACGCTTCTGCGTGTCGGCAATGCGTTTACGGCCTTCGGGCGTCGACTGCACAACGTTCTGCACATTCTTGAAGAATTCGGGCGTATTGAACTTCTGCCGAAATTCCTCGATGACCGGCTCCAGGATGGCGTAAACAAAGTACATTTCTCCAAGAGTGTCGTAGGCCAGCTCCTTGTTCAGCGTTCCGTGCACGATGAACGCTGCCACCATCTCCCAGTAGCTGCACACCTGGCGCAGGTAGGCATTTTCCTTGGAAGCGAAGTTGGACATTACAGCCATGAGATCGTCGATGGACTTGGGATTGAAGGTCGCCATCCAATTGCGAGCATCGCGCATGACCGGTTCGCGGCGGAGGTCATACAGCTTGAGGACGAGTTCGGCATCATGATGGTTCGGCAGTGAATTGCTCATTGATTCCTCCAGGCGAGAGACTAGGGTTGATCGAGAGCCGTCGATGACAGCTCTCGTTTTAGGATTCGAACTTTCAGGCAAACTTGGTGGGAGAGCCCGTTATTTCTGACTCGGCATCTGCGCAAACGCTTCTTTGGCGCGGCGCTCCATCTCCTCAGGAGTTACGTCTTCGACGTGCTGACCGAGCGCCCAGCGATGGCCGAAGGGATCGGTAATCTGTCCATAACGATCGCCCCAGAACTGGTTCGCCAGGGGCATGGTGACCATGGCGCCTGCACGCACAGCCTGATCGAACAACTGGTCCACGTGATCGGAATAAAGATTCAAAACCACGGGGCTGCCGCCAAGGGTCTTTGGCGACCCGCATCCGAAGCCGGGAAACTCATCCGCCAGCATCAGACGTGAGTCACCGACCTTAAGCTCGGCGTGCATTAACTTGCCGTCGGGCGTGTAGTGGACGCCGAGCACCTCAGCGCTAAACGCATTCTTGTAAAACGCCACGGCCTCTGCACCATTGTTGACGATGAGGTGTGCAGTGATCGAATGGGTGCCGTCGGGAACACCCTTCACTTGTTCTGCCATGTTCACCTTCTTTTCACGAGAATGCCCGGCGGATTCGCCGGGCCAGTGATTATGTTCGATCTATTATGCTACGGCTTCAGGCTGGATTTCCCGCGAATAGTCACATTTTACCGGGGTTTCATCCTCGGCTTTCTTCTTCCCGCGCTTCTTGGGCTGATCCGCATCAGCCGTGTCCGTACGTTTGTTATTGGGACATACCAGGAACGTTCCCGACTTGAGGTTTTTCTCCAGTAAGTATGGGCTGCCGCACTCTGGGCATGGCTGGTCGATCAGCTTATAGGCGGAGGTGAACTTGCACTTCGGATAGTTCGAACAGCCGTAGAACAGGTTACCGCGACGCGCCTTCTTCTCTGCCAGATCTCCGGTCTTGCACTCCGGACACTTCACGCCAATGTAGTTTTGCTTGACCCACTTGCACTCCGGATAACCGCTGCACGAGATGAACTCGCCGTAGCGGCCGTGGCGGAGAAGCAGGTTGCGTCCGCATTGCGGGCATTTTTCGTCGAGCGGGATGTCAGGAACTTTCTTCCCTTGGTCCAGCCGACGAGTAGTTTTGCAGTCCGGATACCCGGTGCAGGCCATGAACTGTCCGAAGCGTCCGCGCTTCAGCACCATGGAACGTCCGCAATTCTCGCAATACTCTTCCTGGGTCGTCTCTTGTACGTCAGCCGAGTCGAGGTCCGGCAGGTCAATCGGATTTTCCTTGGTGAAGGTGCAGCTATTCGGGTCGCTCTTGTCATACGCGCTGCAGGCGTAGAACGATCCGTGCTTGCCCCACTTGATCACCAGCGGAGAGCCGCACCGCTCGCACTTCTCGTCGGTGGCCTTCTCCATCCGCTTCACGTTCTCCATATGCTTTTCGGCATACTGGAGTTCCTTGGCGAACTTCTTGTAGAAGCCCTTCAGCGCGGCGGTCCAGGTCTCTTTGCCATCCTCGATTTCGTCCAGCTCTTCTTCCAGCCGCGCCGTGTACTGCGGATCGAAGATGTCTTTGAAGTTCTCGACCAACAGATCGGTGACGACAAATCCTATCTCGGTGGGAATGAACTTCCCACCGATCTTCTGCACATACTGCCGCTCCTGGATCGTGCTGATGATGGCGGAGTACGTCGACGGGCGGCCGATGCCGCGCTCTTCCAGCTCCTTCACCAGAGACGCTTCGTTGAAGCGCGGAGGCGGCTCTGTGAAGTGCTGCTCAGGCATCAATTCCTTCAGCGTGAGTTTCTGGCCTTCCACCAGCGCCGGCAGTTTGTGCTTGAGCGCCTCGTCTTCCTCGTCCTTGCTGTCCTTCGACTCCTCGTAGACCTTCAGGAAGCCTTCGAACTTCAGCACTGAGCCGGTAACGCGGAAGCGGTAGCTGGCGTCGCCGTTTTTGGCGTCGATGTCGACCGTGGTCTGGTCAAAGATGGCCTGGTTCATCTGCGACGCCACAAAGCGCTGCCAGATGAGCTTGTAGACCTTATACTCGTCCTCCTGCAGGAACTGCTTCATCTGGTCGGGATGACGAGCCACCGACGTCGGACGGATCGCTTCGTGGGCTTCCTGCGCAGCTTTCTTCGACTTGTAGGTATTCGGCGACTCCGGCAGGAATTCCTTGCCAAAGTCTTTGCCGATGTACTCACGCACCTCCGCCAGAGCGTCATTCGACACCTGCGGCGAGTCGGTACGCATGTAAGTGATAAGGCCGACGGTTCCCTCTTCGCCGCCGAGATCGATGCCCTCGTACAAGCGCTGGGCGATCATCATGGCGCGCTTCACGCTGAAGCGCAGCTTGCGGGAGGCGTCCTGCTGGAACTTGCTGGTGGTAAACGGAGCGGCCGGACTGCGCCGGCGCTCGCGTTTCTCGACGGAGTGGACACTCCAGTCGGCATGCTCGACCGCCGCGCGGATCTTCTCAGCTTCCTCGCCGTTGGGGATTGCCGTCTTCTCGTCACCAATGCCGATGAAGCGCGCATCGAAGGCAGGCGGCTTCTGCCCTTGGAGGTTCGCGTCGATGGTCCAGTACTCTTCCTTAACGAAAACCTTGATCTCGCGCTCGCGTTCGACGATCAGGCGCAACGCGACAGTTTGCACGCGTCCTGCGGACAGACCGCGGCGGACTTTGTCCCAGAGCAGCGGAGAAATCTGGTATCCCACCAGCCGGTCGAGAACGCGACGGGTCTGCTGCGCGTCCACCAGGTTGGTGTCGATGTCACGAGGGTGCAGGAAGGCTTCCTGCACGGCGCGCTTGGTGATCTCGTTAAAGGTCACGCGGCGAATGGACACCGGGTTCTTCTTTTTCTTGCTGTTGATACCGTCGCCACCCAGCTCTTCAGCCAGATGGGCGGCAATCGCTTCGCCCTCGCGGTCCGGATCGGGCGCCAGATAGATGGTATCCGCCGACTTCGCCAGCTTCTTCAGCCTAGCGACAACCTTCTCTTTGCCGGGGATAACGACATACTCGGTCAGGAAGTCGTTGTCTAAATCGACGCCAAGCGACTTCTTCGGCAAGTCTTTGATATGGCCGAGCGAGGCCTCGACCTCGTATCCCGAGCCGAGATATTTTTGGATCGTCTTCGCTTTTGCGGGCGACTCGACGATGACTAAACCTTTTGCCAATGGAACCTCAATCTTACGAAATTACGTTATGAAGCTAGCACGGTTTCACCGAAAGGCGAAACCTGGCAGTCGGCTATTGGCCGTCAGCTGTCGGCTAAGGCACTGCGGCTGCTTGTCTTACGTTGGCAGACCTCACTCGCTTATGTCCTGCCGAACCGATCTGCAGACAATCCATTAGAGAACCCAGCGTACGTTTCACCCTCACTAACTCGGGACTGTGAGAGTTCGTTTGGACGAAGCCAAGATCGCCAGCTCACATCGCCTTGACGTAATACTTTCCGGGGAGCTGCCGTATCCGGCTGCTGAGCTCCAGCTCGAATAGCGCGGTAAAGATTTCGGAGGAAGACAGATGGGAACTCAGCCGTTCCACGATGACATCGATGTGCGTGGACTCATCTGCTCGCAGCATCGCTATTAGGCGCTTTTCCGCGGGAGGCAGGTCTGCCTCCTGAAACAATGATGCCGAAGGGCCCCCCGCCGATTCAGGCTGCTCCGGCGGCGTCAGCGCCAGACGGACATCGGCGGGCAACTCTTCCCATACATCTTCCCAGGTCGCAATCAGCGCAGCCCCCTGCTTTATCAATGTGTTAGGACCCCAGGAAAGCTTGTTGGTCACATTGCCCGGCACGGCAAAGACCTCGCGCCCCTGCTCCAGCGCGCAGCGGGCAGTCACGCGCGTGCCGCTATACTCGCCTGCCTCGATCACAAGCACGCCAATCGACAGGCCACTGATAATCCGATTGCGGATCGGAAAATTCTGCGGCGCGGGAAACGTGCCAAGCGGGAACTCGCTCAGAATGGCCCCACCGGACTCCAGGATCTGGTCTGCCAGCTTGCGGTTCTCTTTGGGATACACCTCCCCAATACCCGTTCCCCAAACCGCCAGTGTCTTCCCATGGGCAGCCAGCGCCCCTTTATGAGCGGCCGTATCGACTCCGCGCGCCATGCCGCTGATGATGACCAGCCCCCGGGCGGCTAGATCACCAGCCAGCCGCTCGCCCATGCCCGTTCCGTAAGGCGTCGGGTGTCGTGTACCGACCACCGCAATTCCATATTGACCAATAACTTCCGCACTCCCTTTGATGTAAAGCACGAGAGGCGGATCGTAGATTTCCAGTAGCCGGCTTGGATAGTCTGCGTCTCCACAGACCAGGACGGAAGCTCCCATTTCGCGAATGTGGTCGTACTCGGTGGCTGCCAAGTCCAGCGACTTGCCCAAGGCCAGGCTCTGCGCAGTCGCCGCCGGCAAACCGCAGGCTTCCAGTTCGGTCAGAGACGCAGCGAAAAGGCGATCAATTGTGCCGAAGTGCTCGACGAGCTTGCGTCCGCGGCCGGCGCCAATGCCCGGCGTCTGGGAGAGCGCCAGCCACTGCAATTTACGGGTGTGTGCGTAGTCTTCGGCCCGGACAGCCACCTCAGCTTCCATCGGAAACTCCTAAGTCTGCTGGGCCCAGACGAAAGCGCAGGGTAACGAACCTAGCGATTACCGTCAAGGATGGGCGTCACGTTGGAAGAGGTCGAGTTCGGCACGGGGGCACGAAGGACACGGAGGTTCTTGTCTCGGAATTTGCGGCGGTAAGGTCCGCCCGAATCGACTGGCCATGCGCAGTCGTCGACGTGAAGCAAGAACAAGCTGTCACCAGACGTTTCAAGCTTCTCAGAGCCCTCCATGGTGACAACCATTCTTCCATTCACGAAAACGGTCTGAGCTCTTAACTTTGTTAGACTCGTTCTTTCATGCCAGGCCTGCGCATCTCTGCCATCTCCTTCCTCAATACTGCCCCTCTGATGTGGGACTTCGAGCACGGAGATGCCGGAAAAGACTTCAGCATCGACTACACGATACCTTCGGCCTGCGCGGCGGCTCTGGCAGCGAACCAGGCCGACATCGGCATCATCCCGGCGTTCACCTATGCCGAGATCCCCGAGCTGGTAATCCTGCCCAATATCGCCATTGCCTCAAAGGATTGGGTGCGCTCCATTCTGCTGGTTAGCAAGAAGGCGCTCGAAGACGTTCGTACGGTGGCGGCCGATATATCTTCCCGCACATCCGTCGCACTGACGCAGGTGCTCTTCACCAAGTTCTTTGGCGGACCGCGCCAACTGACGCCGCATCCGCCGCGGCTGGAAGAGATGCTGCACGACCATGACGCTGCGCTGCTGATCGGAGACCCCGCCTTGCAGATTCCGGCCAACCCCAGCTATCAGCTGTACGACCTGGCACACATCTGGCGCGAGCGCACCGGTCTACCGTTCGTGTTTGCTTTCTGGGCGGTCCGGCTTGACGCTCTGCAGCGCAAGCAGGAAGGACTGGATTTGAAGCGCGTGTTTGCGGAATCGCGCGATCACGGTCTCGAGCCGCAGAACCTGGATCTGATCGCTAAGAAATGGTCGCCCAGACTCGGATTATCCGAAGCTGATATTCGTAGCTACCTTACTGAGAACATCCACTACTACCTGGATCGCGAGAATCACGCGGGCCTCAGGCTTTTTTTGAAATATGCGCACGAAATCGGGCTCATTCCAGCGGTTCCGGAGCTACGATTCCTCGGCCCCGTCGCCTTCAACAGCGCGCGCAAGTAAAGGCCCGATACCATTCGGGGACCTTGGAACATTCGCATTGTTTGAAGATAAAAAGAAAAGCGGGGCCAAGGAAAGCCCCGCTTGTCCACGCTGCACTGCGCTGTCACTGCTCAGGTATCAGCGATGGAACCCTCCACCCTGGAAGCCGCCGGTCATCACACCCATATGGGATGCGCCTACGGCCGAACTGGTCGGTCCGCGAAAGCCTCCCGGACGGCCCATGTACCCCGGCCGTGCGTAAGCCGCGCGACCGGTAACGAAGGTTCGTCCGCGGCCACCATAGGGATACCGGCCGTAATAGTACGGTGCGTAGCCAACCCACAGGGGTGAGTAAAAACCCCAGCCGAACGGGCCGGCAAACCATCCGTTACCCGGAATCCAGGTGTAGCCATAGAACGCCGGATCCCAGTACCAACCGGCTCCGAACCAGCCCGGACCGCCCGGCCAGTACAGATTGGCGGCGTCCACGTTGGCTTCCGCCAGGTACTCGGACCGCAGGTTGCTGAAGCGGTATAGGTCGCTGTCCTGGTACTCACGCGTATCGAATTTCGCCGTCTTCAACTTGCCCGTAGTGGGTTCGTTCGCAACCGTAAGTTCGTGACCTGCCTTCAGCGTGACTTGGCGATCGCCATCCTGCACCAACGCCTCTCCCTTGAACACGCGGATGTCGCCGTTGCCGGCGTCAAATCCGTAGATGCCCGCCTTCAGCAGCTGGGTCTGCGAGCCGTCCTCCTGCACGCGCAGCAGGTTGTCCTTGTGGATGTCGTCCACTTCGACCATGGCATGACCCTTGGCCAGATCCATCTCCGTGTTCGTTAAGCTCGGCGAGACCAGGGTCGCCGCACTGTCGTCTCCCAGGCGGAAGAACACGCCTGGTGTCAGCAGCACTTCCGCCTTACCGGTGCCGGTGGAGATCGTTTGCCCAGCTTCCAGGTTCACCGAGCCCACCGACTTGGCGGTCAATGCCTCATTTCCGATTGAGGCCTGGCCCTCAACATAGTTCACACTTCCCGGCAGCGCTGGAGTCGCGGCCCATGCGGGCGCAGACAGAACCGCTGCCAGAAAGAAGCTTGCAATCAGCTTGAATCCCGACAGCCTCATAACCTTCTTCATTTAACCTCGGTTAATTAGATGCGGGGAACAGGAGTTGGTCGCCGCAGTCGGAGGAGACTTGAATGGGGCGATAGCGAGTTAATGTTTGATTGTTAACTTATGTTAAGCAGGTCCCTACTAGATAGGCAGAAAATGGCCCCGGCAGTTTATGACGCCGGGGCCAAAGATCAACACTTAGTAGGCGATATACGGACCCGTCCCTCCGGGGGTGGAGGCGCCGTCAATCGCTGTAAAGACGCTCTTGCCGAAGAAGAACGACAGTCCCCAATCGAATGCCGGCCCTCCCGGCGAGTTCGACGGATAGGCGCCTGCCAGAGTGCTGAAAGCGAAGTTGTTTCCATTGAACAACGTGGTGGCATCCTCGATGCTGAAGTTGACCGTTATCGGCGAACTCATGTTGGTTCCTTGGTTCTGTGCCGTCAGATTGTCGGGCGACGTAGTCGGGCAGTACCACTCCTGGTTGGGACTGGGGCAAGTGGGAATGCTGGAGTCGGCAAAGAAGTATCCGTTCGAGCCCGAGTCCACAAATCCCGGTATCGAGTTTCCATTGTAGGTAGTGGTGAAATCTCCGGCGTCGCTGCCGCTATCCGGCACAGCATAGACGTTCACACTGCCCAGGCCGTTGTTCGATTCAGTGCCTATCCCGAAGATCAGCGATCCGCTAACCGTTGGTGACCCGCCATCGGGCACCGAGGGCAATTGGATCAGCACTCCATTGTTGTCGACAGCGAAGTCGGTCACGGGGTTCGGAACTTGCTGGGTATTCGGGAGATTGGTTGGGCTGCAACTAGAAGAGGAGCACGAATAGTAAAAGCAAGGGAAGTTGCTAGTCCCGTTGCAGCTTGCGCCTTGCGAGGCGCAGTAGTTGCCGCAATCGTTCTGAAACAAACCAACGCCGATGATTCCGTTTGCACCGAAAGCCTCTACGCTGTCACCCTCATTCGGCCCTGTAGTCTGCCCTGAGCACGAGTTGGGCGGAGCGGGAGAACTGCTCGACGGAATGATCACCTGAACAGGAACGTTGCTAGCCGACTCGCCTCCGACCGTGATCGTCGCGCTAGAAACCGGACCCCAAACAAATCCGTCCAGGAAGACCAGGCACTCGTCCAGTGGACTTCCATTGGGGGCGGTGTTTTGCGGCAGTGAGATAGTTAGAACATTTTGCAGAAGACGCAGTCCAGAAGAACCGGTATCGACTTCTACGTGATCGATCGTCTGGCAGGTATTACTTGTGGGATTACACAAGGTAACGCTCACGAACCCCTGATTGGTGGCGAGGAACGTCTGTGGTTCAGGTCCCTGATCCACGATCATTGGCGCGACATTTGAGGCCGTACCACCCGAAGGATTCACGGTAACGGATGCGGTGCCCGACTTCGTGTTGTCCTGGGTTGAGGTCGCGGTAACCGTAACCGAAACAGTTGAGGTCACCTGCGGCGCGCTCAGCAAGCCGGAGGAAGAAATTGTTCCGGCGCTCGTACTCCAGTTGACCGCAGTGCTGAAGCTGCCGGTGCCGCTGACAGTCGCCGAGCACTGGCTGGTACCGCCTGACGTAATGGTTGAGGGCAAGCAACTGACGCTTACGCCGGTAATCGAGGAAGACGAAGAACCGCCGCCTCCACCACCGCAGGCAGCCATCCAGAGCACATTAGCAACGACAAGCAACAAACCCAGTTTGCGCACGATGCTGCCTCCTTAGCGAATATCGCCGGCTTGAACGCCCTGCGGGACGAGTTGGGGAATGTAGGCCTGACCGTGGAAGTTGCGCATGTGGCCCGTCTCGATCACGACCAGCCCGGGCGTATTGATGACCACTGGGCCACGACGAACTCGCGGAACCTGGTCAGACGCGGCCTTCACTGCTGCAGCCTGCGCCTGCTGTGCTTGGGCGTAGTAGGGACCGAGCAGCTGTTCCAGGTTTGGCGGGAACTGGCCTTCCCACGCCACTCCGAAGACGGCGCCACCGGGCGAGACGTACTCGCGGACCTTGCCGCCCCAGGTTGTCGAAATCTCGTGCACAACGAAGGTCTGGTTGTCAGTGCTGTGCAGGGTGCTACCAGTCATGCGCGCCTGATCGGCGAGCACGGAAGCGGCATTGTCACCCAACGTGGCCCATGCCGACAGCGACAACGTGAGGAGACAGACACTAAGACCAGCGAGGAACCGGCACGAAGCGAGAAACTTCATGGCTTTCGCCCTCCTTCTAGTACAACGCCCAAGATCGAGGCTGAGCATGGTGTTTGAGAATGTTTCAATAGGTCAGAGATTCCCCGCGGCCATCGAGGAAGGTCGTGCTCTATATAAACGCGCAAGACTCAGCATTGTTGCGCGTTATTCTGTCGCCCCTGCGGACGATAAAAGGCTTGTCGCACGCCGTGCTTTCCTACCCTCTCTGAGAACGCTAGAATAGAGACTGGGTTGTAAATACCCGCTCTTCTATGTCTCTTACCAAAGAACAAGCGCTCGAACTTTATCGTTCCGACGATTTGATCGGAATCGGCATGGAGGCTGACGCCATCCGCCGCCAGCGGCATCCGGAAGGCGTCGTCACCTACATTATTGACCGCAATATCAATTACACCAACTTCTGCACCGAATATTGCACCTTCTGCGCTTTTTATCGTCCGTTAAAGGGCAAGATGGCGAAGGAAGGCTATGTTCTGGACCTCGACACGATTTACGACAAAGTGCGCGAAACGGTGGAGTTGGGTGGTACGGGCGTATTGCTGCAGGGCGGCTTGCATCCCGACCTGAAGATCGAATGGTACGAGGCGATGCTCAGCGGGTTGAAACAGCGATTTCCGCAGGTTCATATGCACTGCTTCTCTGCGTCAGAGATCATTTGCATCGCTGAAGTCAGCGGCTTGAGCATCGAAGAGACGATCCGCCGCCTGCGCGGCGCCGGTCTCGATTCCATCCCCGGCGGGGGCGCCGAAATTCTGGATGATGAAGTTCGCTACAAGATCGCCCGGCTGAAGTGCCTGACGCAGGACTGGCTGAACGTGCATCGCACCGCACACAAGCTGGGCATGCGCACCACGGCCACGATGATGTTCGGCGTGGGCGAAAACTTCGAGAACCGCATCAATCATTTTCAGGCAATCTACGATCTTCAGGAAGAAACCGGCGGTTTCACAGCATTTATTCCCTGGTCGTTTCAGCCGCAGAATACGGCGTTGGGCGGACGCGGCTGGGAGGAAGCGACGGCGGTCGAATACTTGAAGACCCTGGCGATCGCGCGAATCTTCCTCACCAACTTCGAGAATATTCAGTCGAGCTGGGTTACCCAAGGCTTGAAGGTCTGCCAGACCGGACTGCGGTTCGGCGGCAACGACGTTGGGTCAGTGATGATTGAAGAGAACGTGGTTCGCGCTGCCGGTGTTCGAAACTGCACGACCGAAGAGGAGTTGCGACGCATCATTCGCGATGCCGGCTTCCGCCCAGCACAGCGAGACACGTTATACACGAAGTTCTTCTTGAATTAACGCGGGCAGCAGGTCGCTCTTCGCCAGAGCGGCGTTCGGACGCTTGTCCGCAATCAAACACTCCGTCAGGTCGCGTGTTCCCGATGACTGTGGTGAACGGTTAGGGTTTCGGGAAATAACGAATAGCGGCGACGGCGTAAAGCGGCCTTCTCTACCGCAACGTGCCTAGCTTCTCCACCGGCCAGTATCCAAACACTGCTTTGCCGTAGATGAAGTCTTCATCGACCGGGCCAAAGTCGCGACTGTCGTTGGAAAGGTTGCGGTGGTCTCCCAGCACGAAGAAGCTGTGCGGAGGAACAGTTATCTCCGGGTAAGATCGCACATCTTCGTACATCCTCGGTACGTAGCTTTCGTCGAGCCGGTGGCCGTTCAGGTAGACCACGCCTGCATCAATTCGTACACGATCCCCAGCGACCGCAATGACACGCTTAATGTAGCTCTTGGAGGGATCGCGCGGATACCGAAAGACGATGACGTCGTCGCGCTCAATCGGCTCCAGCTTATAGACAAACTTATTGATGAAGACGCGCTCCTGGTCCTGCAGCGTCGGCATCATGCTGGTGCCTTCCACCTTTACCGGTTGATATAGGAAGACGATGAAGAAGGCAGAAACGGCCAGCGAGATAACCACATCGCGCAACCATCCGGAAACGGCTGGTTTGGGAGCAGGAGGTTTAGCGCCTGGTGTCGGCTTGGCGGAGGAATCAGGTTGTGGCTGGGCTACGGCACCAGCACTTGATTGGTTAGAGGCCGAACTCATATCCTAAATGTCTTAGACGGTCGAGCCCCATTATAGTTTCGACTCGCCCCATAGCGAGGAAATTCTGGAGCTCGCCACCTTCAGGCGGTTAACGGCCAACAAACGCTTCCAGCTTGTCGAGTTCGTGGCCCGCCTGATCGAGATATTTCTGGGCGCGATCGGTGTCACTGCCGTCAATGGCCTGCTTGGCTTTGGCGAGATCGTTGCGCATGTTCGCGCGCGAGGAGACGATGTCTCCGCGCAAGCCCATGCCGTTCTGATGCATCGACTGTTCTAATCCGGCCAGGCTGCTTTCCACTGCGGATGCACGGCTGTCGAGCTGATCGGCCTGTTTCTCCAGATCATCCATCATCCGTTTCTGAGCAGCGACATCGTCCGCTGAAGGACCGTTGTTGCCGGGCTGGGCGTTCCCTGGCTGCTGTCGCAATGGAATCGGCGAGCGTGCGGCTCCAGCGGCCGCGGCGCTCATCGGCTGTTGCCGCAGTGGAATTGGAGAGCGTGGGCCTGAGGCAGGACTGGTGGCTCCCGCGACAGGAGAGGAGTTTGCGGAAGCCGGAGGCGCCGGCGTTGGAGCGGCCGTCGCTGCTCCTGGCTGCCCGGATGGGGACGGAGTCGGTTGAGCTGTTGGCTCGGCTGGCTGCGTCGGCATCGTGGTCGTCGTCGAAGGCGGCATCGACGACTCAATGGCAGCATTCTGCTTCCGCGAGCGCAAGACCTGTGTCCCTCCGAAGAGAGCTACCAGAACTACGATGGCAGCCACGACGATCCAACCGACATGGCGTCCACCTCTGGCAGGAGGGGGTAGCGGCATTGGCGTCGTGGCAGCGGGAGTTGGCGTTGGGGCCGGTGTAGGAGTTGGAGGAGCAACTGGCGTCGGCGTTGGCCGCGACAGGGTGGTCGTCGCTACCTGCGATGGCGCGACAGCCGCTGCGGCTGCCCCTACAGCTGTAGTGGGCGTCACCTGGGCCAGCGCATTGCGAAAAGCGTCTGCTGTCTGAAAGCGCTGGGCCGGATCCTTGGCTACCGCCATCATGATGATGTCATTCAAGGCCTTAGGAATCGACGGCTGGACCTCGATGGGGGGTTTCGGGGTCTCCTTCACATGCGCCTCCATCACCGAAAAGCTGCTGGTAGCGCTGAACATGCGATGTCCCGTCACCATCTCGTACATGGACACACCAACTGAGTACAAGTCGGAGCGGGCATCGGTAATCTCCGATTTCACTTGTTCGGGAGACATGTAGTCGAGCGAGCCCATGGTTGTGCCGGTGGCGGTCATACCGAGGTCGGCCGTCTGGCGCGCGATGCCAAAATCCATCAGCTTAATGACGCCTTGGGGGGTCAGCATCATGTTCGACGGCTTGATGTCGCGATGGATAATCCCCTTCCCATGTGCGTAGCTGAGCGCGGAGAGGACTTGCCCGATATAGTTGAGGCTGTCAGCGGTTGAAAAGGCGCCGCACTCCAACCGATGTGCGAGAGTGTCTCCCTCAACGTATTCCATGATCATGACCAGCTGGTTCTGGGCTGTGAAAGCCGTGCGCAGTTGCGCGATGTTGGGGTGCTCCAGACTGGCCAGGACCTTGATCTCACGCATAAAGCGATTGGCCAGGTCGCCCTGCTGTGCCAGATCCGGCAGCAGGACCTTCATCGCCTCCGTGCGGTCGGAGATGATATTGCGGACCAGGTAGACCTGGCCCATTCCGCCGTGACCCAGCTCTCGAATAATTTCGTAATCGCCAACTTGTTGATGCGGTTCGATCATGACGCGCCCCTCGGCAATCGGCGGGTTCGGAATAGTTGGAGTGCTCTGGCGAGCTGGAAAATGGCGCGATTTCCGAATCCACAACTCGATTGCCGCGCCATTATGCGCTGCACCGAAGGCAGAATCAAGGCGAAGATGCCGCAGCCACCTTATCGTTTGACAGGATGTAACCGGTACTTGTGGCAACTAAGTTGAAATGCGGCAGTTTGGGCACTGCCTCAGTTCTCCTTTACAATGCATCGCAGGATTCTGCTGCATGAAAAAATCAGTTCTGGTTGTCTTTCTTGCCTTGGTGGCGGCTGTCTGTTTTGCCCAGGGCGACCATGTTCCGGCGTACAACAATGCCCCGGTCAAGTCCGGTGAAGGGCAAATTCTCCCGCAGGACCAGCTCTGGGGCGACGTTTTCCAGCAGCCGTATCAGACCCGGGCGTATCAGCTCGCGGCCAAAATTCCGGGAGTATTGGATCAGTTGCCGTGTTACTGCTATTGCGAGCGCATTGGCCATAAGAGCGTGCATAGCTGCTTTGAGTCGACCCACGGTGCCCATTGTGCGGTCTGCATGAAGGAAGTCTTCTATGCCTATGAGCAGACACAGCTGAAGAAGACACCGGCGCAAATTCGTGCGGGCATCATCAAGGGAGACTGGCAATCGATTGACCTGGAGAAGGCGGCGAAGAACGACTGATCGCGTACCCTTGCCTCGGAACGGGTGGGTTGACGAGTTCCTGAGTTGCGGGTATAACTCAGCGAACTACCCTGCACGAACTTAGGACTTTCCCCACAGCTCGGGGCGGTTTGCGAGTGGTCTGAGAGAAGCTTGCCCGATGAATAGAAAACCTGGTGACAACGTCAAGGACGGCGATTCCAAGACCAACAAGGCAAAGGGATTACGTATGTCCGCAGTGAGCCCTGAGAGCAAGGGGCGGGGTGCCAAGCCCATGAAGGTCGGCGAAGATCCACGCTTCGCGCAGGCGGTCCAGAACTACGAAGCCGGACTGAAGGCGCTCCAGGTCCACAAGTACGATAAGGCGAAGTCATATTTTGAGAAGGTGCAGGCCGGTCCCAGTCCTGAGCTGGCGGACCGAGCTTCCGTGCACCTGAATTCCTGCAACCAGCAGATGAGCCGCGTCACCAACAGCTTCAAGACTCCGGAGGAGCAGTTCGACTACGCTGTCTCACTGATGAATATGGGCGACTACGTTACGGCGCGGGAGAACTTCGATACCCTGACCCAGAAGTTTCCCAAGCTGGACTTTATCTGGTACGGTACGGCTGCCCTGAACTGTCTGACAGGTCGGTTCCCTGAAGCTATCAGCAACCTGAATGAGGCGATCCGGCTGAACCCGGCTAACCGCTATCAGGCCCGCAACGATTCGGATTTCAAGAACCTGGCTGACGATCCTCGATTCACCGAATTGCTCTATCCTGATACCAGCGCCGAAACCCCTGTCGAACCGGACAAGTGGCGTTATTAGAAGCTTAGCGTTTAAGTAACCATGCCTGGCTTTTCCATCTCTGCCGACATGCGGACCGTCAAAGTTGTCGCTATGGGCGGGGGGACAGGTCTTTCAACCCTGCTGCATGGTTTGAAACGCTACGTCAGTACAACTGCCGACCAGACGACCTCTCTCGGAGGCCTGCCCTGCATCTCGGAACTTTCTGCAATTGTTACCGTCAGCGATGACGGTGGCTCCAGCGGGCGGCTGCGCAAAGAACTGAATCTTCCTGCTCCCGGCGACATACGGAACTGCATCGTGGCGCTGTCGGAAGAAGAGGCGCTGCTGTCGCGTCTGTTTCAGTATCGCTTCCCAGCCGGCGAAGGCGTAGGAGGACACAGCTTCGGCAATCTATTCCTGTCGGCGATGAGTGCCATCACCAAAGACTTCAGCCAGGCGGTCGAGCAGTCCTCGGCCATTCTAGCAACGCGCGGCCACATCTATCCGGCCACCACCAGCAACGCGCAACTGTACGCCATCATGGATGACGGCTCATTCGTACGCGGGGAGACCAATATCACGGCCAGCGACCGACGGATCGTAGAGCTGCGTATGGCGCCGGCCAACGCTAAGCCTCTACCGAAAGCGGTGGAAGCCATCGAGGCCGCCGATCTGATTACCATCGGCCCGGGCTCGTTGTTCACCAGCCTGGTCCCGAACCTGCTGGTGCGCGATGTTTCGAAAGCAATCGCGAACTCGCGCGCGGTAAAGGTTTTTGTCTGCAATCTCATGACGCAGGCGAACGAGAGCCTGGACCTTAGCGCTTCCGATCACATTCGCGCGTTGTACAAGCATGCTCGCCATGAATTCTTCGACTATGCCCTGGTCAATCGCACGCCGGCGTCTCCTGCGCTGTCGCGAAAGTACGCGGAGAAGAAGCAGTCGCAGATCGAGCCTGATATCCGGCAGATCAACGCTCTGGGCGTGAGGCCGATCCTCGGCGAGTATTTGATGGAAGAGGTTCATGCGACGGAAGGTTTAATCGCCCGTCACGACACCGTTCGCGTCGCGCAAGATGTCCTGCACCTGATGATGCAACTGCGCGATTCGCAGATTCCGGCCCTGCAACAACACCATTAATCTCCCTGTGTTTTGCTATCCTGATCGGGCAGCCAGTCTTCTGGAGCCTCAGAGAGCCCAAGCATTCTGCTGTGATCTGTTTCGAGACACGAACTTCCATGCCGAAAACTTCGTCCACGTTCGCCATCGCCATTCTCGCCGCCGGTAAAGGCACTCGACTGAAATCGCAGCGCCCCAAGGTGCTACATGAGATCGGCGGAAAGCCGTTACTGGCTCACGTGGTGGCCGCCGCGTCGAAAGTCGTTTCTCCCGCAAACATCTTCGCCATCATCGGCCACGAAGCCGAGGCGGTGCGCGCGGCACTGGAGTCGACAGGAATCCAATTCGTGCTGCAGCGCGAACAGCGCGGTACCGGCCACGCCATGATGGAAGCCGCCCAAGCCCTAAGAGCCTTCGACAACGTGCTTGTCCTGTCCGGGGATGTTCCGCTGATCACTGAGGAGACGATCGCCCGGGTCCGTGACTTTCACATCGCCGGCGATGCTGCCATGACGATACTGACCGCGGAGCCTGCCGATCCTACCGGGTATGGCCGCATTTTTCGCAAGACCGCGAACGGCGCTGAGACCGACGAAGTTGAGCGCATCGTGGAGCAGAAGTCTCTTCGAGGTGATCAGGCGAATCAGCGAGAAATCAATTCCGGTATTTATGCGTTCGCTATAGGACCGCTCTACGATCAGATCGGTAAGATCGGGACCGACAACGCCCATGGCGAGTATTACCTCACCGACGTTGTGCCTCTGCTGGGCAAGGCCGGGGATAAGGTACTGGCGTTACGTGCGGAAGATTCCAACGAAGTGCTCGGCGTTAACACACGGTTGGAACTTGCCGAACTCGACGCCAAGCTGCGCGCAAAGAAGGCACATGAGCTGATGCTGGCGGGGACAACTATCTTCCGTCCCGAGACCTGCGATATCGACGCGGACGTTGAAGTCGGAGTGGATTCGGTGATTGAGCCGTTCGTGCAGCTCATCGGCAAAACCAAAATCGGTGCTGATTGCCGGATTCGCTCGTACTCGGTGATCACCAACTGTGAGATTGGCGACAAGGTTCTGATCCGGCCCGGCTGCATCCTTGAGGAATCCATCGTGCGAAACGGCGCGCAACTTGGGCCTTACTCTCACCTGCGGCCTGGTAGCGATATCGGCGAGCAGGCCCACGTCGGTAACTTCGTCGAAACAAAAAAAATGAAGTTGGGTAAGGGATCGAAGGCAAACCATCTTACGTACCTTGGCGATGCCGTCATTGGCGAGGGCGTGAATGTCGGCGCCGGAACCATCACCTGCAATTACGACGGGGTAAATAAGACCACGACCACAATCGATGACGGTGCATTCATCGGCAGCGATACCACGCTGGTCGCGCCGGTCAGGGTTGGCCGTGGCGCGTATGTGGGTGCCGCCTCCTGCATCACTGAGGATGTTCCCGAGGACGCCTTGGCGGTCGCGCGCGGTCGGCAGACAAATAAAGAAGGGTGGGCAAAGGAACGGCGGGTGCGGTTGAAGCAGCAGAAAAAATAATCGTAGGGCCTTCTACTCTGGAATTCTCGCAGCAGCTTTCGATTTATAACCCTCCAGCGCTGAATTCGCGCCATCATATTCTCCTGTAGTTCAGGAGTTTGTCGATGGCCAAACATCCAGGTTCACCCATTGGTTCAGGGACCAATCCAAGCGTCAATCCCGACGACGGCGGCGTCAACCCTTCTGCGCCGTCGGCCGGCACAGAAGGTTGGGGTATGACCAGCGATGAGCGTCGCGTTCTCACCCAGCATGACCCCAAATACACGCACGCCGGACAGATGAAAGGCAATCCGGGAGACCACATGACCGAGGCATCAAACCGCGCCAGCCATGCAGCTACAACTAACAAGAAACCCGACCACAGGTCCAACGAGCACGGTGACCTGTCGCGTCGTACCAGCATTAGTGCCCATTCGGTACACACTAACCAGCAAAGCGCGGTGCATACGTTCCGTTGTGCCGACGCCGGCAACAGCGATTGTGATTGGGAAACGAGCGGTAAGTCAGAAGAAGAGGTCATGGAAAAAGTGGTTGAGCACGCCCGCGAAGGACACGGCATGACCGACTGGACTGACGCGATGCACAATCGCGTGCGTGATGCGATCCGTCATCATCGCGCCGCATAACACCTTCCCTCCCCCGAGCCATGCAGGGGGCAGCTTTCCTCCAAGTTGTCCCCTGTGCGCCGAGAATCAGAACAAAAGAAAACGGGAGGCCCATGAAGCCTCCCGCTAGTTGATCCCGGTTGAAATTACTGCGCCGGCGGTGCCGACTGATCCTGCGATTCCCTGTTGGAACGCTTCACGGTAAGCGAGTTGCCCAGTTTGAAGGTAACTACCGACTCGGCAGGAATCTGGAGGTCTTTGTTTCCGGTGAAAGCAGCGCCCGCCGTACCTGCGCCCGCGCCGACCAAGCCGCCGATCAGGGCGCCTTTACCGCCGCCGGCCAAACCGCCGATGAGTGCCCCAGCACCCGTGCCACCGCCAGCCATAACCGCTGTGCGCTTACCTTTGCCCTTCACCGTTTGTGTGTAGGTGGAGCTCTGAATACTTGTAGGAACGCCGCGAACGTTAATCGACGTCAAAGCCACTGAAAGCGTGCCCTCACCCTTGAACCGACCAGGCGACTTCGAATCGACGACGGTACCCGCCACGCCCGCACCTGCAGGAATCGCAACGGCACCATTTACTGCGACCGACTGGGCCAGAGTTCCGGTGAACGAATCGCCGGCACTCGCGCTCTTCGTATCGATGGTGTTACCCATGCGAACCACCAGGCTTGTTCCGGCCGGAACGACGATCGGCGGAGGCGGTGGTGGGGGCGGCGGCGGAGTCTGAGCCATCTGCTGAGCGGGCTGCTGAGCAGGAGCTTCCTGCTGCGCCGGCGCCGATTGCGTTGGCGCATTACTCGACATCGGCTGGCTGTTCTGCGCCGTATTATCGGTGGTCGCCGGCGCATTTTGACTCTGCTGCTTGTTGCAAGCGGTGATGGCTAAAACAAGAACGACACTGAACGCGAGCGCTGACAATCGGGTACGCATGTTCTCCCCTTTCATTCTGGACCAATCAGGATGGGCTCCAATCGGCTTCGGCGGTCTCCACTGAATCCACTAAAATACCGCCAGATTAATATTCCGGCAGAAAGATAATCTGCAACTTATGCGATACGAAACGGCGTGGTCAAAGGCTAGAAAGGACCTCACAAATTGTAACCCGTTTGTCGCTTAATCGCTGCCTCAATCAGCACCGGAGGCCGCATCTTCGGGGGCAACCGCGCTCTCCGAATTGTGAGCGACCTTGAGGCTGCCGTTCTTCAGTAAAAAGTATCCTGCTACTCCGGCGATGACCGATGCGCCTAAGACTGCCGTCTTGGCCTCCATCAGTTGGGTAGGGTCATCGAACGCCAACGAGCTGATGAAGATTGAAACGGTGAAGCCGATACCCGCCAGGATCCCAACTGCACTGAGCTGCTTCCAAGTCACGCTTTTTGGCATTTGCGCGAAACCCGCGCGCACCGCGACTTTGGCGAAGCCGATGATACCCAGGGGCTTACCCACAACCAGGCCGGCAACCACGCCCCAGGCGACACGACTGGCCAGCAATTCCTTCCACGCGCCTCCAGAGAAGGTCACCCCTGCGTTCGCCAGGGCGAACAGCGGCAGCACCAGGAATGACACCCAGTCGTTTAGCCGTCTGGTCAGCCGTTCGGATGTGGATTCCGTGTTGTTGAGTAAGGCATCGAAGGTGCCTAAAAGATTCTTGGCTGTTTGCAGATCGTGTTCGGCCATGGCATCTCGGAACTTCCGCGACACACCGGTTGCTAGGTCCTGAAAATCTTCCAACGACAACGCAGCCGTTGTCGGCACCATGAAGCCCAGAATGACACCGGCAATGGTTGCGTGTATCCCCGACTGCAAAATCGCAACCCAGAATCCCACGCCCAACACAAAGTACAAAATCGGTCGTGAAATTCCGACCTTCAGAAGGGCAAAGATCAGAGCCAGGATCACCAGACCGGCGAACAGCGCGGCACGATCGAGCGAACCGCTGTAGAAAATGGCAATCACAATGATGGCGCCAATGTCGTCCGCAATCGCCAACGATAACAAGAAAACCTTCAAGTCAGACGGAATGCCTTTCACCATTCCAAGCACACCGAGCGAGAAGGCGATATCAGTAGCCATCGGTACGCCCCAGCCGTGCTGCCCGGGATGGCCGTAGTTGAATGCCACAAAGAGCACAGCCGGAACGATCATTCCGCCCAGCGCGCCAACGATGGGCAACGCCGCACGGCGGATGTCGGCAAGTTCGCCGTGCACAATCTCGTGCTTAATCTCCATGCCGACCAGGAAAAAGAAAATCGCCATGAGCGCATCATTAATCCACGCATGCACCGGTAACTGGAGCCCAGAGAGAGTCAACTGCATCTCCCACACGTGGTGATAGGAGTCATGCCACGGCGAGTTCGACCAAAGCAAAGCGATGACGGCTGCCGCCAGCAGTGCGAAGCTGCTGATGCCCTGGATATGGATGAACTGCTGGATCGGCATGACCAGCGCGCGAGTGACCAGAGACTCGCGCAGCTTCACTTGAAGCGCTCCGTATGTGCGAGGCGGGATGCCCATGGTTCGACCTTTCAGCGCTAAGAGCCTATTCAACCCAGAAGACAAGCTTGAGTCAATCAAGAACGGGAGTGCGATTGGCAACCCGCACAGTGTCAGATATCCTGAACCGACATGTACGCCGCGATTCGCAACGTGCTGCTGGTCTTCGCCGCACTACTTCCCATCGTGAACCCTTTGGGGATGGCACCGATCTTCGCCGAAATGACTTTGCCATATCCTGAAGCTGTTCGGCGAACGGTCGCCATGCGGGTTGCTTTGAATGGCATCGCCCTTCTCGTGGCCTCGCTTTTTGTCGGCGAATATATTCTGGATTTTTTTGGCATCAGCCTGGCTGCAGTACAGGTCGGCGGCGGCCTGGTGGTGACTTTCGCCGGGTGGCGAATTCTGAACAAAAGCAGCGATATCGGCGAACGTGTCGCGGACTCGCCTCGCAGCGACCTGGAAATCCTGTCGCAGGCCTTTTATCCGCTCACCATGCCGCTGACTGTCGGGCCCGGCTCGATCGCCGTCGCGCTCACGCTGGGCAGCAACCTGCACGAGGAACGGCAACTGCAACTCATTTTCAGCGGACTAACTGCGGTAATTGGGATTGCGCTGATCGGGCTGACGATCTTCCTTTGCTACTGGGGATCGGAGCGTCTGCAACGCTTCCTGGGTCCGACTGGGACCAGCATCCTAATCAGGCTCTCTGCCTTCCTTGTGCTGTGTATCGGCATCCAGATCATGTTCAATGGACTAAAAGCGTTTTATCAGCTGCTTAGGCACGCTAACGGGTAAAACGCAATCTTGTTGTGCAGTGACAGCGCGGGGTTAGTGGACCAGATGCTCAAGGGCCTGATGGACGAGCGACAGGCTTCCCGGCCAAATCGTCGTTACAGCAATGGCGGTAGCCGCCAGAGCACCAGTGCTGCCGAGCAGAGCAACCACTTCCCTCACCGGCTTTCCTGGCGTAGGCTGCGGTCGTAGCAGGCGGTCGACGCGCTCCGACAACTCCTGAGCTCCGCCAACCAGCGAGCACGACAGGTAACCCACTCGCGGCTTCGATCCCATCTTCGCCACATTCACCAAGGCAGATGCCAGAGATAGCGCCCGCTGAGGATCGCCTGCGCTGGCCTGATCGTCAGCAGACCATTCAGTGAACTTCGACCAGGCGCGCTCCAAGCCGCGGAAGGTCGCACAGAATGGAAGGGCATCGGGTGCGAGCAGGATGAGGAAACGTTTCAAGTTGTCGCTCGAGTCGCAATGGGCGCGCTCGTGACTGAGTGCAGCCTCTCGCTGTTCTGAGGATAGCTCGGTCATCACCCGCTTGGAAATGACCAACTGGGGATGCAAAACCCCGGCTACCGCCAATACGGGCGCCCTGTCGGACAACAACAGCGCTGGGGCGGCTTCTCCCGGAACATTGATCTTCTGGCCGTGGCGTTCGCACTCGTGCAGATAACGATTGGTACCGCGCACGGCGCCGGTCACGCGCCAAAGCGCTGAAGCCCATACGGCGACGCCAAGCATGGCAGTGAGGACGCAGAACAGACCGACCTTTTCGGCGGTGGCTTCCGGCTCCAGCCAAAGGTAGCTGGGAATACAGAAAGCCAACACCGCAAACAACGCTAACACCAGCGGAGCCATGCGCAAGGCGAACAGCAGGCGCGCCGCCGAACTCGGCTTCATGTGTTCGGCGATTCGCACGGCCGTACCCGCGCCTAGACGCGTCGCGACGGCCAGCGCCAGGTGAATCATGAAGAATGAGGCGCAGCACAGGCACAACAGCCGCATGGTGTAGGGGAGGTTCATTTGTTCGAGGCCTCTGCCAACTCCCGGCGTTTGTTACGGATTTTCTCTTCGAGTTCGTCGAGCAGAACCGCATCGTGTTCGCCGACGGCATCAACCAAAGAAGACAGCAGCAGGTCGCGCGACGGTTCCGGTCCGGCCAGGAAGCCGGCTACCAGATCGCCCGCGCGTCTGCGCTCCCAATCCTGACTGGAGAGCCGTGGGGAATATAGAAACGCTCGCTCTGATTTGTGACGATCCAGGAGACCCTTCTTGTACAGACGATCCAGAGTGGTCATTACGGTGGTGTACGCCAACCTGCTGTCCAGTTTCTCGACTACGTCGCGTACACTGCTCTCCCCGAACGTCCAAACCACTTCCATAACTTGAATTTCTAAGGGTCCCAGCATGAGGTGATGGCCCGGCTGGGCAGACGAATTCCTAATCAAGATGAAATCCTCGTGCGAACAGGCTAAGACCCACACCGTACTTTGTCAATGGAAGCAGGACCAACGCGGAAACTGTTTGTGGGCTGAAACTATCTCAACCGTACGGTAGGCGCCGTTCAACTCCAGCCAGTCGAACTGGCTCGGCATCCCCATTCGGATTCCAATCAGCCCGCTTTATTGCCCAAAAGTGCCGATTCTAATCCCTGTCATGCCAAGATTGTGTTTGTCCAATATTTACTACGCAATTAATAGTTGCTAACGGAAAGACGCTGTGATACAAGTGCAGCAACCTGCCAAAGGCACTGCGTCGGCTTCACAAATAAGGATTCGTTGCTGTTAGTTCCTATCAATCGGTAACCACTAACCTGCTGTTCGCGAAGAATCTCCAGGCACGAACTGATAGTGTGCCGCGGAGAGGATGCAAAGGAGAAGGGGAACAATGATAAGAAGTAAACTCGCCGGGTTCGCGGCGGTTGCCATCGGTTCGCTGATGGCGTGTGCACTCCCGCTCGCTGCCCAGGACAACAATACATACATTCAGCATGCAACTCGTTTTGCCATTTCGCCTGCGTTGCGCGACCTGGCGAAGATGCAACAGCCGCCGGTCTACGGTCTGCACCTTGCCGAGCCGGTTCGCCGGATTCCCAAACGCCCAGTTGGTGGAGCTGTCGTGGATCCAGTCGAGCAGAGCGTGAAGGCGCCGTCGACGGCCTATAGCTTGGGCGCTAACTTTCTCGGCGTGGGATTCGGCTTCCCGAACTACAGCGTTCCTGACGCGCCTCCTGACACCACCATGGCAGTAGGCGACACCCAGATCGTTCAGTGGGTCAATACCTCCTACACGGTCTGCCAGAAGACCTCGCCTTATACCTGCGGTCCGGCCATTGAGGGCAATACTTTGTGGACCTCGCTGGGCGGCATCTGCGCCAACAACAACGATGGCGACATAATCGCCCAGTGGGACGTTGTAGCTCATCGCTGGTTGCTGACGCAAAACGTGTTCACCGGCACCTACGGTGTCTGCGTTGCTATCTCCCAGACGAACGATGCCACAGGCAGCTATTATCTGTACGAGTTCCCGGTGGTTAACAGCGGCTTCCCGGATTACCCGAAGTGGGGCATCTGGGTCAACAACTACGGCGAGACCTGGAACAACTTCGGCGTCAACGGCGGCGGCTTTGTCGGCCCGGTACTCTGTGCCTATAACCGTACCAAGTTCCTGGCTGGCGATCCCACGGCTGAGCAGATTTGCCACCAGTATCCGTCAACCGGTTCGGAACCCGAAGATAGCTTGTTGCCGGCTGATCGTGACTCGATCACGGCTCCGCCTTCCGGCGAAGATCAGTTCGCCATCGGCAGCCTTGGCGACGTAGACAACTCTCACCTCTCCCTGTACTCGGTTCATATCAACAACATCAACGACTGGACGCAGGGCGCAACCTTCACTGGCGACAACAACAGCCAGCTGCTGACCATCGCTACCTTCAACCCGGCTTGCAACGGCGGCTACGGTGGTGACTGCGTTCCGCAGAAAGGCATCACTGACCTTGACGACTCGCTGGGCGATCGCCTGATGTATCGCTTCGCCTACTGGGAAGACCAGCCGACCTCGAGCGTTCGTGCGACGCCGCCTCTACCAAACCCAGCTCAGCACTGGCTGGTGGATTGGGACGTGGCCGCTTCCGGCGGACAGAATGGTGTTCGCTGGATGGAAGTCACCGCTCCTATCCGGGCCGTTCCGCCTACCACTCTCACCGTCTTCCAGCAGGGGACTTATGCTCCTGATGGCAACTGGCGCTGGATGGGTTCCGTGGCTCGTGACAAAGTGGGCGACATCCTTGTCGGCTACAGCGAGTCCTGCGGCAACACCTGCCCGGGTGGTACCTCGGGCGGCATGTATCCGTCCATCTTCGTGGCCGGACGTCAGGTCAACGATCCTCTCGGCCTCGGCAACCTGGAAGCGGAAGTTAACGTTGTGGCCGGCAGCGGCTCGCAGCCTGACACCGCCAATCGTTGGGGCGACTACAGCTCCATGCGTATCGATACCAACGACGGCATGAATGGTTGCACCTTCTGGTATACCCAGGAGTTCTACCAGGTAACGGCGACGTTCTCCTGGAGCACGCAGGTCGCTTCGGCGCAGTTCTCGAACTGCCACTAAACCGATTATGAGCCGGCCTTCCCGGTCGGCTTCAATTCGCAAACAAATTGGGCATCCTCCTCGAGGATGCCCAATCTCTTTCCGGCAAAATTCAAAAATGCTTTCGCCTGGCCTGGGAGTTCACTCCCCTACAGCCGGGTCGTAGATCCGATGAACAATGCGGATCGCACGCCGGCGCTCGACCGGCTGACAGATGTGACGCACTTCCATGTGGGATAGATCCATCTCGCGGAAGGCGCGAGCCACGGTCAGATAGCACAACTTGCAGATCGAATCGAGCGTCCCATCGTCATTACGCCGGTGGGCGTATTGACCGGGCCGCAGAAACTCAGTCGCCATTGCCTCTCCACCAGAGCCCAAACAACCTAAACCGCGAGGCAGACGCACTACTCACGATGCAAGTCGTCCCGTTGACAAGCTCCGCCGGAACCCGGCTCGTTGGAGTCCAGGAGAGCGCACACTCAATTGGTTAGGCGAAGAGGCGTTACTTCAATCGTGGCACAATATGACCGCTGGGCGTTAGATGCGTCAAAATCCAGGCAAGTCGCCAGCCGGCCAGAGTTGGTGAGTCAGTATAACCGGCTTCTGGCTGCGATTGATAGCCAAAACCCGTAGCCCTAAAGAGCCTGAGTCTCAGAATGGGATGAATCTGACGTGAGTTCCTAAACTACTCAGAGCGTAGGTGGTTCCTGAATGAATCTCGGTGACTTCCTGGCTTCTTCAATTGCCTGCTGTGGATCGCGGCCGGTCACCGCTTTGTACCAGGCCGGATGATGCGTCCACGCCCAGGCTTCGCTCACCGTGCCGCGAGTCATTGCCTGAATGGTGCCGGGTTCGCCGAAAGTGCTGAGGTAAATATGAAAGAAGATGCCAAAGAGCATGACCAGCGCAGAGACATCGTGAATCACGTACGCCAGAGAGACTAGAATCCGCCCGAAGGTTTCCGGAAACCACATCATGACGCCGGTGATCACGTAAGCGATGGAGCCGCAAACGATTTCCCAGAACATCAGCTTCTGGCCGCCGTTAAAGAAGCCGGTCTCCGGCGATTCCGTCGAATCGCTGCGTAGAATGTAATCCCTAATGTTCTTCATCCAGCGCGAATCTCCGGGCGTCCATTTCATCACCTGCAGCCAATTGATTGCCTGCAATGCGAAGAAGAAGACGAAGCCGATTCCGAACCAGGGATGGAGGAACCGCGTCATCGCTCCGCCGCCGAACAGCGGAGTAAAGAAGCGAAAGATCCAAGGCAAGTAAATGGCGAAGCCGGATAGCAGCGCGAGAAAAAAGAAGATGCCGACCATCCAATGAAGGAAGCGCGTGTATACCGGATGCCGCAGCAGCTCACCCACGTAAACTACGGTCTTGCCAAGGCGATCAATGGCATTGGGACGATGAACGAAACGGTCGGCGGAAGTCGCCATCCTAGTTCTCCCTTCCCTCGTCAGGAGGTACGATTTCTTTCACCGGCGGTGTCGGCTGCGTTCGCAATGGGCCTTCGAAAATGTAGTGCATCACGACACCCACAAACCCAAGCATTGCACCAAATAGGCCGATAGGCTTAAACCACTCCTTCCAGATGATGAAGGCCTGCGAAATACGCGGCTCTTTGGGGAGGCCGCCGTAGGCCTCGGTCCGGTTGATGTTGTGCAGAACGTAGATGACGCTGGTGCCGCCGATGGTGGGAGGATCGTAGACGCCGGCTTCTTTGAAGCCCGAAACTTCGCGTAACTGCGTGGCCCGCTTCTCGGCCAGGAATTTCATGTCCTCCTTGGTGCCGAAGTGCAGGCAGCCCGTCGGACACGCTTTGATGCAGGCAGGCTCCAGTCCGGCTCCCACGCGGTCCGAGCATAGCGTGCACTTGTAAACCTTCTTGGTGTTGGGATCATACTTCGGGATATTGAACGGGCACCCAGAGACGCAGAACTGGCAGCCGATACAGTTCTCCTGCTGGAAGTCGACAATGCCGTTCTCGTATTGCACAATGGCGCCGTCGGCAGGACAGGCATGCAGGCAGCCGGGATCGGCGCAGTGCATGCACTGATGTTTGCGCATCAGCCAGGCAAAGCTGCCGTCGGAGTGCTGATCCTCATTGAACTTGATCAGGTTCCAGAAATTCCATTCCGTGTCCGGCATGGTCTGGTAAGTGTTGTCGAAATAGGTTTCTCGGAATGGCATGTCGTTCCATTCCACGCACGCTACTTCGCAGGCCTTGCAGCCGATGCAGGTGGTGGTGTCGATCAGCTTGCAGACCTTGTCCTCGCGCTGCGTTCCGGCGCCAGCGATCGCTCCGGGATGGGCCGAGATTTTTTGGATTCGTAATGTTCCGCGATCACCCACTCGTCCCTCCTTTAAACCTTTTCCAGCTTCACCAGAAATCCTTTGAACTCCGGTGTGTAGGCGTTGGGATCGATGGCCGTCGGCGTCAGGCGATTCGTCGGCATCAATGACGTTCGGCCCTCGCTCTCGGAGATCCCCTTGTAGCCCCAGTGGATGGGAATGCCGATCTGGTACGTCTTCTTGCCGTCCACCATCATGGCCTTGATGCGCTTGGTGACCATCGCCTTGGCAATGTAGTCGGCACGGATGCTGCTGACCTTCACCTTCTCACCACCGCGGATTCCCATCTGGTCGGCCAGTTCCGCGGGAATCTCGACAAACGGCTCCGGCACCAGTTCCACATTCATCGGATTGTTCTTCGTCCAGTAGTGATAGTGTTCGGTCAGCCGGTAGGTTGTGCAGACGATGTTGTAGCCCTCATTGGGTTTGGCGTACTTGTCCATATCCGTCTTGAAGGTCTTCGCCAGCGGATTGGTCGACTGTTGCGGATGCAGCAGATTCGCAATGGGGCTTTCAATCGGCTCGTAAAACTCCGGAATCGGACCATCGGCCATCGCGCCCAGTGGAACGAAGAGGCGTCCGACGCCCTCCGGATTCATGATGAATGGCCCCATATGCTCTTCCGGCTTGGAATCGGGCTTGAAGTCAGGAACGTCGTTGCCCACCCACTTGTCCGTGGCCGCATTCCACCATATCTGCCGGCGCGAGGGGTCGTAGGGTTTGCCGGTGAGATCGCACGAGGCACGGTTGTACAGCACTCGCCGATTCGCCGGCCACGACCATCCCCAATTCGGATAGATACCCAGACCGGAAGGATCGTCGGTGCCGCGGCGCTGCATCATGGGGCCTGCTTCCGTCCACGACCCGCAGTAGATCCAGTTGCCGGAGGAAGTTGAGCCGTCGTCACGCAACGCGGCGAAGCCCGGCAATTGCTGTCCGGCTTTCAGGGAAAGATTGGTCGTTGCGTCGCTAAGGTCGGTTACCGCCTTGCCGTTGATCTCCTTCGCCACCTCGGCCAGCGAGGGACTCGTCGGGATCGTGTAGTTCCAAGTAACGTTCACGATGGGATCGGGGAACTTGCCGCTGTCTTTCTTGTACAATTCGCGGACGCGTAGGAATATCTGCGACAGAATGTCCTGATCTAGACGGCACTCGGCCGGAGTGGGCAGCGCTGCGTACTTCCATTGCAGCCAGCGCGCCGAATTCACAAACGTCCCATCCTTCTCGGCGAATCCTGCGCCCGGCAACTGGTACACCGTGGTGTTGATCTGCTTCATTTCCTCTGGTGTCGTGCCCGGCGCCTGCCAGAATGCGCTGGTCTCGTCGGGATAGATTTCGCACACCACCAGGAAGTCGGCCTTCTTCAGCGCGTCGATGTTCTTCTTCGAATCCGGACCGATCATCACCCCGTTCATGCCGAAGGCGAAGACGCCTTTGACTTTGCCTTCGTACATGTCGTTCCAGTTTTGGACCCAGGAATAGTTGCGGTCGATCTTCGGCAACCAGTTAAAGCAGAAATCGTTCTCCTTCGTCGCCGCCGGACCATACATCGCCTTCAAGAACGAGACCATGAACTTGGGTGTATTCGACCAGTAGTTGAACGATTCCCAGTCGCCCGGCTTGGAAGGCTTCGGCGTCGTGCGGTCAAGAAACGTCTTCAGGTCCTTGTCCGCGGGGCCAGGCATTTTCAAGTAGCCGGGCAGGATGTCGAAGATACCGGCCATGTCCGTGGCACCCTGAATATTGGAGTGTCCACGCAAGGCGTTCACGCCGCCGCCGGCGCGGCCAACATTTCCCATCAGCAACTGCAGCACGCATGCGGCGCGAATGACTTGAGTGCCGTTGCTGTGTTGCGTCCAGCCGA
This sequence comes from Verrucomicrobiia bacterium, assembly GCA_035482295.1. Taxonomy (GTDB): domain Bacteria; phylum Acidobacteriota; class Terriglobia; order Terriglobales; family Acidobacteriaceae; genus Bog-257. The sequence continues at coordinate 28,142 of DATHQX010000162.1, read as the reverse complement.
CCGCATAGATCACGGTCCCAACCTTCTTCATGTCTCCGTCCTTACGGACGGATGTATAAAGATCCCACGCCTTCAGCAGTTGCGCCTGCGGAATGCCGGTAATACGCTCCACCATCTCCGGTGTGTAGCGCGAATACTGCTGCTTCAATAGCTGATAGACACAGCGGGGGTGTTGCAGCGAGAGATCGTAGGCGACATTCGGCGGCAGTGATGGCGGCGCGGGACCGCCGGTCATGGCCTTTGCGCCTGCCGGGCCGCCCCCCTGATGGCCATGGCCTTCAGCATCGTGCGCGCTGCCGCTGTGTTGTCCGGCAGTGGCGCTGGCCTGCGCTTCGTGCGGCTTTATCGAACCAGTCGCTCCCGGCGCAGCGCCACCAGGAATATCTCCAGCGACACCGGCCGGCATAGCGGCGCCCGGGGCGACTTTGCCCGTTTCGTTGCCGCCCTCTTCGTAATTCCAGGTCGCCTTGTCGTACGTCTTCGTGGCTTCGTCGAAACCGGAGAACAACCCATCTTCCGGCAGCTTGAATCCGTCTTTGACGACGAAAGCAGCGTTGGTGTAATTGACCAGATACTCGTGCGCGACGCGGTTGTTTTGAAGCGCGTAATAGATGAGGCCGCCGAGAAACGCCAGGTCGCTGCCGGCGCGAATTTGACAGAAAACATCGGCTTGCGACGCGGTGCGAGTGAAGCGCGGATCGACCACGATCGTCTTGGCGTCTCGATTACGCTTGGCCTCCACCGCCCACTTGAAGCCGCAGGGATGGTTCTCAGCTGGATTACCGCCCATGATTAACATCATGTCGGTGTTCTTGATGTCGACCCAGCCATTGGTCATGGCCCCGCGCCCGAAAGTTGGTCCCAAACTTGAGACCGTGGGGCCGTGTCAAACCCGCGCCTGATTTTCCAGGCGCACCACCCCCATAGCCCGCATCGCTTTCACGACCAGGTAATTGAACTCATTGGTATCGGTGCAACCGCCAGTGAAGAACAACGATTCGCAGCGATTGACGGTGTTACCCTTCGCGTCCGTCTCCATGAAGCCGTCGTCGCGCGTCTTCTTAGTCCAGACCGCGATCTCTTCGATGGCCTGGTCCCACGGGATGTTCTCCCAGTGGTCCGATCCCGGCCGTCGTACCTTTGGATACAGGATGCGGCGGTCGTTCTGGATGTCCTGCTGCAGCGACGAGCCCTTGGGACACAACGTGCCCCGGTTGATCGGGTGATCGGGATCACCCTCCACATGCACCACTTGTGGCGTTACGTTCTTTGCCTTGTCGCCAATGGTGTGGATGATGACGCCGCAGCTCACTGCGCAATAGGGACAAGTGCTGCGCGTCTCTGTGGTGCGGGAAATCTTCAGGCTGTCGGCCTGCGACAGGATCGGCTGGGCATCGAAGCCGAAGACCGTGAATCCCACAGCTCCGGCAATGCCGGTCTTGAAAAATGTACGCCGACTAACGTCCATGGATCAGACCTCCGGCGCGAATCGCAACCGCACTTGCTTTAGATAGAGATTGGGATTTGGCGTCGCAAGAACGCGAGAAAAAATCAGCGGGAAACGAACAACCGATCGTGATGATAGTCATTTCGATAGCCGCCGGAGCTACGGCCACGAGCCCACATCGGTACTGAATGGGTAGGAGCGTACACCTCGAATTATCACTCGGTCAATCTGAAATAGGGTGTCGCAACAAGAAAATCGGGAGCTGGACCTTCTGATTGTTAAAAGCCCATTAAATTCAGCTGGATCTTCCGGTAGCCCTGCTCAGAGGCCCAAATATCCAGCGCCGGGAACGCGATCTCGTCGACCTCCGGAATAAGCAATCCATCCAGAGTTGTGTCGAACGATTTCAGGTAAGACTTGCAGGTGTCGCAAGCCTCCACCCGCACAGCCATCGGCTCTTCGGCCGAATAACGCGGGAGTTTTGTGTAGTCTGTCTCTGCGCACGTGGGACAGAGAACGCGCCGGAACTCCCATTCCGTCAAGCAAAACGAACACTGGAGGTAACGTTTACCGCCATCGCCCTCGGGGCGCAGCACCGCCAGTTGAGGCTTACCGCCGCAAAGCGGACATGTGGATTCCGAGCCCGTAGTGCTGAACGTCGACTGCAGTGCAAGAAACCTTGCGCAGGGCTCGACGAGAACGCGCGCGACGAAGGTGGCCGCCACATCGTCAACGTCGCTGCCGTTTATGTAATTCTGAAGAAGTCGTCGCTCGGACTGCGCGTACAGATCTTGAATCCGGCTCACCTCGCCAGCTAGCTTTGCCGGAGCCTTCTCCTTCGTCACCGTAAAAAGTGCAGGCAGCCATTTTGCTGCAACCTCGGCATCCAGTTGTTCCCGGAGCGGTGTCGCTTGTCTGGGTTCCGGAGCAGATCGGCTTCTCAATTCCTCATCGATCCGCTGCTGAAGCTCGAGGACGTGCCGGTAGAACGTCAGCACCTCGCGAGAGGATGTCGCGCGCGCGAGCAGATCATCGGCGCGTAGAATACACTTGTCTTTTGCAGTTCTGTTCATCATTGGTCAACGAGTCAAGCCACGAAATCATAGCAGCCCACTACTTCACCGGAGGAAGGTACGGGATGTAGCGTGCAAACAGCCAGCAGAGGAAGAACACGATGGGGATATGCACCATCATCTGCAAGACTGTGTAGCCGACCACGTCGCGCGCTTTCAGCTTCAGCAGCCCGAGCAGGGGCAACATCCAGAAGGGATTCACCAGGTTAGGTAACGCTTCCGCCGCGTTATAAATCTGCACGACCCATCCCAGATGCACCTGATGCAGATTCGCCGCCTGAAGCACGTACGGCGCTTCGATGATCCACTTGCTGCCACCTGAGGGAACGAAGGTCCCGAGAATCGCCGAGTACAGAGCAACCAGCAGCGGATAGGTATTGTGCGTGGTAAAGCGCGCAAACAAGTCTGCCAGCCATGTCGAGATACCGGTGCCCACGATCATCCCGAAGATCACGGCATAGAACGGAAACTGGATCAGTACTCCGCCCGTGGCGGGTACAGCCTCAGCGACGGCGCGAGCAAAAGGTCGCGGTCGCCAATGTAGAAGCAGCCCGGTGGTAATGAAGATCAGGTTGTAAGTATTGAGATCGAGCGCAGCCAGGGCGCCCTGTGGTGAACTGCGAAACAGATCGATCAGATACCAGACCACCAGCCCGCTGATAAACAGCGTAAGCAGCGGGCTGTACTCCAGCCACTCGCCAGGCTTAGTGCGCGGTTCATCGACCCGCTGAGCGACTTCACTGCCGATTGCGAAATCCTCTGCCGTACGGGCATTCTCTGCGGAAGGAGCTGACAGATACGCGACCGTGACCGAAACAACCACCAGGACGCCAGCCATGGCGATGCTCTCCCACAGAAATAACGTCTGACGCAGTGGGATCACGCCAGAAACAGCCAGCAGCGCCGGTGGGATGGCGTTTCTCGTCGCCATTAGCATGGCTGCCGACGATGACAGTCCTAGTGCCCAGGTCGCGCCCAACCCCAAATAAGCAGCGGCTCCGGCTGCGCGATAGTCCATGCCTTTCACGCGCCGCGCTAACTCCCGGGTAAGCAATCCACTGAAGATCAGGCTGAGTCCCCACGAGATCAGCGAGGTCAGCATCGAAAACAGCGCGATCAAGGCGATCGCCTCTCGGCCCGTTCTTGGCACCCGAGCAAGAGCGGTAATGAGACGATTCACGAGTGGGGTGGTCGCAACAACGTAACCACCGATGATGATCATCACCATCTGCATGGTGAACGGGACCAGTGTCCAAAAGTTCTTTATGCCTTGGATCGCGAGTTTGCCGGCCGATTCGTGCAAGGAGAGGCCGGTGAGAAAAACAAACAGAATTCCCAGTAGCGCAAAGACCAGAGGATCGGGAAACCAGCGCTCGCTCCAGTTGGCTAAAACTAGACCGAACCGCGCCAACCCGTATTCCCTGCTCTTCAATTGAGTCGTATCTCCGGTTGTCATTGACGAGACTTGAACGGCTGCGAAGTCATCAGCGAGATTATCTCAGCAGCAGGCCAGATTCACATCTCCAACCGCCATCGGACGCGTCAGTGAATGAGTTCCTCGATCTCATGCTCTAACCGATCGACCTCGTCTGGTGACAACCTCCGAACTATAGGTGCCGCAATGCTAAATGCAAGGCTGTCCATCTTAGAAAGGAGGCTCTTGAGCGGCAGTTCCTGCACCTGCTACATAGACTCACGCCCAGCGACGACTTCCTCATTTGTTCCGAGAATTGTCTTGGAGGCGTGGAACCGGAAGCAAGAGGATGTGCGGGCGCAAGTCTCTGCCATTCGGCAGCAGTTGGTCGCGCTCACGGGCCCAAGAACACCTTGATGGATATGGGCGGGAGCGTCTTTAGATCAGAAGCAACGGCTTCAACAGGCGCTATTTCCGTCGGATTGACATATTCTCAGACGAATGGATTTGGAAACGGGCAAAGTTCAACATTCTTCAACATATTAGCTGTTTTTGAAACTGACAATTCAAGTTTGGCGTCCCCGACGGGATTTGAACCCGTGTTACCGCCGTGAAAGGGCGATGTCCTAGGCCGGGCTAGACGACGGGGACGCTTATGAGGCGGGACGAACAACTCATACTAGCAGCCCCAAAGAAACAGTGTCAAAGAACGGAGTGGTCAGCGCCGCCTTGATCGACCTGATACCAGAACAACACCGGAGTTATGGAAGAGCGGTGATTTTGCTGGACAACAACTCAATCGGCAAACGGCATCGATAAATTGCGACGTCATTCGCCCGATGTTACACTTTGCTCACCGACGCCGAGCGGGAGTAACTCAGTGGTAGAGTCACGGCTTCCCAAGCCGTTGGTCGCGGGTTCGATCCCCGTCTCCCGCTCCAGATTCTTCCTCAAGATCAAAAGCGATAAGTGGGCGGCTTGATTCCCTTTATTCGAAGGTAGACTTCGCATTGCGCACGATGATGCGCCGTGTGGACGAACATGTTCAGCAGCATTGCACGTCCGTCAGGATCGGTCCGCCCCTGCCACGATGGAACGTGCCATGTGCGCTTCAGTTCCTCCGGCGTTATCTGTGGCAACACGCGAATCACGTAATCAAACGACTCCTCAAGCATTCTCACTCCGGGTTGCTTCTCGGGTGTGAGAGGTTTTGCTGGGTCGTAGTCGAAAGGCGCTTCGATGTTGGTAATCTGATGAAATCGGATGACGTTGGATCCCGCGAGGTGCAGCATCTGCTCGCCAAAGCTCATCTCCTCGGCGTTCGGCTTGAATACCCACAGCTCGGCGGGCATTGCGTTCGCCACTTCGAGGGTGAACCGGCGCGATTGCTTCCAGTCTTCCACAAACTCCGGGATATTCAGAACGCAATCCAGGCTGCCTGCTCTGCCCTGGCCCGCAGGCGTGTTACTGTCGGCGAGGGCCTGACGCGCAAAGCCTGGAGCGAGGACTGTCAACCCGCTCAGGACGGCCGACCTCACGGTAAACTGTCTGCGATTCAAACCATTCCTCCTGAAGCATGGGAACCCGTGCTCTACGCGATTCCAGTTCGGTTATTCGACGTCGCAAACGTCAGAGTGTAAGCTGACACCTTCCGCCTGAGGGGCGGCCTATGATGTGGCGAACCATGTTGCTGTGCACAGTTAGCGCACTCATCTTCTGTTCGTTCAGTGCCGCGGCGGACACAACCATTTGTCCCACTACCGTCGACGTCAAGCAGCAACTGGCATCTTCTGTGGACGGCTGGACGCCAACGCTCGACGACTCGCCACACCGGTTGAGCGGGATCACCTTCTACGACGGTCCGCCTCAAGAGAAGGCGTCGCTGGTCTACGACAACATCAAGAAGACGGCGCCGAAGGAGATTGCAACATGGCAATTCGGAGCCGATGGCAAACGGCCGACGTGGATTGTCTGCAGCTATTCTGGAACCGCAGTGCAGCTCGCTAAGAGCCTGCCGTCGAAAACCAGCACCTGCCAGATTACTTACAACCGCACCCAACAGCTTTCAGGACAGCCGCTGATTGAGAGTGTTAGCTGCAAGTGAACGCCGGCGCTACGCCGCGGACCCTTCACTGCCTTGAACAAAGCTGCGTCCCCGCTTTTCTTTTCCGAAGACCAGCATCAAAGACAGCGCAGCGATGACGACCAGTTCGAATGAAGTCAACGCCCATGCATAGCCCAAGCGATCGCGCAGCGCGAACTCAACGGTCGGCGTCAAAGCTGCTAGCAGGATGCCGACCTGGTAGGTGAAGCCAGGCAGCAGCCCTCGCACGGCATCCGGCGAAAGCTCGTTGAGATGAACAGGGATGATGCCCCACGCCCCCTGCACGCCCATCTGCATCAGAAACGCGCCGACGGCAAGCATGGTGAGCGTGCTGCCGAAAGCCCACGCCGGCATGACAAATAACGCAACGGCCAGAGCCATCACCATCGTGTGTCGCCGGCCCAATCGCTCCGAGAGCAATCCGAAGATCACGGCACCCACCACAGCGCCGACGTTGTAGAACATCGTGATGTATGTCACGGTGTTTTGAGCCACGCTATGGCCGTGCTTTAGAAAGTCGGGATACAAATCCTGCGTGCCATGCGACAAGCAGTTCATCAGGAACATCAGCACGATGAGATAGAGTGAGAGCCATTTGTGCTGCCATGCAATGCGCGGGCCGTCGAGTGTTCGCGTGAGCCGATGTCGCTCCCAGGCTTCGGACTCGGGAACTTTGGTGCGAATGTAAAGCGCGAGTAGTGCTGGAATGCCACCGACCCAGAACATCGCTCGCCAGCCCCAACTCGGCAGCACCAGTCGCGCGGCCAAGGCTGCAAGGAGGTATCCGATCGGATAGCCACTCTGCAAAATTCCGGAAAGCACGCCTCGCCACTGCACAGGAGCGTGTTCCATCGCCAGCGATGCGCCGACACCCCACTCGCCGCCCATGCCAATGCCGAACAGCATTCGCAGGATGAAGAACACGGTGAAGTTGGGCGCGAAGCCACAGAGCAACTCAACGATCGAGAAGAACAGGACATTCCACATCAGAGGGCGACGCCGGCCGTAGCGGTCCGCCATCATGCCAAACAGCAGCGCCCCCAGCGGACGCATCATCAGCGTTGCTGTCACGCTGAGCACGATTTGCTTCTTGGGTACGTGGAAGTGCGCGGCCAAGGTGTCGAACAGGAAGATGACAACAAAGAAGTCGAAGGCATCCAGGGTCCATCCCAGGAAGCCTGCGCTCATGGCGTGAAAGCGATCGGAGTTGGGCGAGGTAAGGGTCTGCTGGCCGCTCATGCCGTTCGAGCGAAGTTAACAGATTCGACCTGCGCCGCAAAGATGTGGGTTGATTCTCGTCCTAATCGCCGGGCTCGAAACGGTAACCCACCCAGGGTTCCGTCAGAATATATTTTGGGTCGCTGGCGTCAGCTTCGAGCTTCTTACGAAGTTGTCCCACGAAAACTCTCAAGTACTCGTTCTGTTCCATGCTGTTACTCCCCCATACCGCATTGAGGATGGCGCGATGGGTGAGAACTTTGTGGGGACGCTGCGCCATGTAGAGTAGAACGTCGAATTCTTTCGGGGTAAGGCGAACCTCGCGGCCGGCGACCGTCACCGAGTGCGCATCAACATCGATGCGGAAGTCTCCAGTTTCAAAGCGGGTCTTTGGCTCAACCGTCGCCGGCGCACGCCGAAGCGCAGCCCGAATTCTGGCCAGCAATTCCGCGGTGCTGAAGGGCTTCGTAATGTAATCGTCGGCGCCGGAATCCAGAGCCTCGACCTTACTGCGTTCTTCGCCCCGTACCGACAGGACGAGAATCGGCACCTGCGACACCTGACGAAGGTGGCGGCACAACTCGATGCCATTCATATTCGGCATGGCCAGGTCGGTAATGACCAGATCCGGAGCGAAGTCCTTTGCGATTTCCAGGGCGGTTTCGCCGTCGTTGGCCACGCGGATCTCGTATCCTTGTGCGCTAAGACTGGTGCGTAAGACCCGCGTGATCTGCGGCTCATCATCAACCACCAGGATGTGCGGACGAGTATGCATATCAGTCGACTTGCTGTTTCACGATATGAACGTCGACAGCCGGCGCGTCCCGCAGGAAGCGGTGGACTGCCGATAAGAATAGATACCGCCGCCACCCGCTGGTTGCGGAATGTCCAAAGATTACCTGGGTGATGTGTTTTTCGCGGACAAACTCCGCCATCGCCGACGCAACTTTTTTCGCCTTCAGGCGTACAACCTGGGCTCCCAGGTTTTCTGAAAAGCGAAAGTTGGCCTCCAGCGATCGCTTGTGCTCGGGATCGTCGTCACGGCCGATGTCCACGTAGACAACGTAGAGTTCCCCGCTGACCGCCTGCGCCATTCGCGCCGCCCGCGCCACCAGATATTGCGCCGCGGGATTCGAACTGATCCCGACCGCGATGCGCTCGCTTACCTGCAACTCGCGGCCGGGATCCATCTCGCTTTGTATGTATGGTTCCAGGCTGCGATCGACAACTTGTGCAACATGCCGTAGCGCAATTTCACGAAGCGCGATCAGGTTACTTGGACGAAAAAAGTTTCCCAGGGCGCGATCCACGCGTTCCATCGGATAGATGTCGCCACGGCGCATGCGTGTCTGGAGTGCTTCAGGGGTGACGTCGGCCAGGACAATCTCGTCTACCCGCTTCAGCACCCAGTCGGGAACTGTTTCGCGCACAACGATACCGGTGATCTTGTGCACCAGCGGCGTCACGCTCTCCAAGTGCTGCACGTTCATGGTCGAAAGCACGTCTATCTGGTTGTCCAATAGGTCAAACACGTCTTCGTAACGCTTGTAGTGTCTGCTTCCGTCGATATTGGTGTGCGCCAGTTCGTCGATCAGTGCGACTTGCGGCTTGCGAGCCAGGATGGCATCAACGTCCATCTCTTCAAAGATGGTGCCTTTGTAGTCGATCTTCCTGCGCGGAACGGTCTCCAGTCGCCCCGCCAGTTCCTTGGTTGCCGCTCGACCGTGCGTTTCGATAACGCCGATCACCACATCTTCGCCACGGCTCTTGCGGCGGATGGCCTCGCTCAGCATGGAGTAGGTCTTCCCCACTCCGGGCGCATATCCAAGGAATAACTTGAAGACACCCCGCTTTCTTTCCGGGGCAGCGACCTCCAGCCATTGCTCGGGAGTCTTGAGCATGAATCTTCATTCTGCGGCAGCCGTCTCAAAAAGTCGATTCTGTACAATCAAGCCGTGCACCAGCAGGACGACGCTGTCGCTCGGCAAAGGAACGCGGCCACCGGACTCTCCGGGGCCCAGCTTCGGACCTGGGGCTATCGCTACGCCCTGGCCATCGGGACGATTGCCGTCGTTGTGGTTGCCTATCGCCACCTGCCGGCGAATCCCACAACGGTTGCACTTACGTTCCTTCTAGTCGTACTGGGACTGGCAAGCCGCTGGGGCCTCACCATCGCCACCGCGAGTGCCCTGATAGCGACACTTGCCTTCAACTTCTACTTCCTGCCGCCGATCAAGACTTTCACCATTTCCGATCCTCAGAATTGGATCGCGTTGTTTGCTTTCCTGGTCACGGCAATTGTCGCCAGCCGCCTCTCCGAGCGTGCGCGCCGCGAGGCCGAGAACGCCAATCGTCGCCGCAAAGAAGTCGAGCGCTTGTACCTGCTCAGCCAGCAACTTCTGGCCACGGACAACGTGATGGAGCTGCTCAACTCCATTCCGCAGTATGTCAGCGAGGCCTTCGGACTGACAGCGGCCGCGATGTATCTGCCCAAGCGAAATGAGGTTTACCGGACCGGAGTCGACCATCCCGAACTCAGCCTGGAGCGTCTGGAATCGGTAAGCGGACGTGGGGAGTTGGTGGTAGATGAGGCGCAGCAGCTGTGCTTTGTTCCCTTGCGAGTGGGCGTCAGACCGGTGGGCAGCCTGGGATTGGAAGGCGCGGTACTTTCCCGTGAGACGCTCGAGGCCGTAGGGAGCCTGGTGGCAATTTCGATCGAGCGCGCCGGTGCGATCGAGACGCTTACCCGTACCGAAGCGACGCGTGAAAGCGAAAAGCTGCGCTCCGCTTTGCTGGATAGCGTAACCCACGAATTCCGTACGCCACTAACCGCGATAAAGTTATCAGTCACTACATTGCTTTCCCCTGATCCGATGAGTCCTGAAGCGCGCCAGGAATTGTTGACCATCATCAACGAGGAGACGGACCGGTTGAATCGTCTGGTGGGCGAAGCCGCCGAGATGGCACAGCTTGATGCGCAGCAGGTTGAGCTACGCCGGGAGCCACATTACGTGGCTGACATTGTCGAAAGCGCTCTGCAGCGCTCGAAGAAGATTCTCGATGGTCACGAAGTGCGGCTGCACATACCATCGTCACTTCCAGCCGTCCGCGTTGATTTGGATCGAATCGTTGAGGTGATTGCGCAGTTGCTGGAGAATGCCGCCAAGTATTCGCTCAGGGGCAACCCGATCACCATCAGCGCCGAGAGCAGCGGCAAGATGGTGAACATCAGCGTTGCCGATCAGGGGCCCGGTATAGAAGATCTGGAGCAGTCGTTGATCTTTGAGAAGTTCTATCGCGGGCGCGACCAGCGTTACCGCGTACAGGGCACGGGAATGGGACTAGCCATCGCTAAAGCTATTGTTGAAGCTCACGGCGGCTCAATCGGCGTGACCTCACAAACGGGGAGCGGCTCGGTATTCCACTTTACGGTACCTGCCGAAGTTTAGGCCCTGGCGCTGCGCAACTTCCCCAACGTCGTACGTACCAGTCCAATAATTCGCTCGCGCGATAGCATCTCCCATCCTGGCAGCCGCATGAGGTACATAGCCGGCAAATAAATCGCCGCAGTAACAATGCCCACGACCAGAATGCGTGGAATCAGCAGGTCAGGGTTGATCAGGTTTCGGACCGCATAAGCGGCGAGTCCCGCCACAATGCTGACGCCGGCGACACGAAAGAGATCGCGATAGAGATGAACATCGCTCAGCTTTGCCTCCACCGTTCGCGCAGCTTTGAAGAAGATGATGATGCGTTCCAGATACTGCGCACCCACCGCCGTAATCGCCGCTCCCATCATTCCGAAGTGGTGAATCACCGGCAAGAGCACGACAAACAAAATGATGAACACGGCGAGCCGGACACCCAGCAGGAAATTCCGCAGGTGCTTGTACGCACGCACGATCGGGTCCATCAAGAGCGCCCAAAGCGGCAGCAGCAGAATACTCACCAGAAAGATATTGCCGCTCTGCTGGTAGGCCTTGGTGTAGAGCAGGACGATGAGATCGTGACCGCCGATCAGCAGCATTGCGAAGAGCGGGAATTCTATAGCTGCAACGCGGTTGCTTGCCGATGCCGTCACCTCACGGATCTCACGTTTGCGATCTTCCTTCTGCAAGGCGCTGATGCGCACGATCATGACTGAGACGATCGATTCAAGCGCTAGCGTCAACAGTGGTACATCGACCCACCCGACGGCGTAGATGGCATAGTCTTTTGGACCCAGGGTAGCGCTGACAAAGTAATTGTCGAGGTCCTTCTGGATGACCCACAGCATGCCAAACGCACCATAAGGTAGCGCATAGGCAAGCTGCTCCTTAAAGAAGTCCCATTCGAAGTGCGTCCAGAAGCGCGGGAATCGTTCATCTAAATACCAGAACAGCAGCACGATCGACATCAACTGAGCGATCATCGCGGCGATGATGATGCTCTTCACCGAGCGGAAAGCGAGCGCCGCCGCGGCGATCAGAATGGCGCGTGCCATTTGCGTGCCCACGATGAACAGCGTCGAGTACTTCACATCTTGCATTGCCGTGGGGATCTGCAGCACCAGGCTGGACGTAAGCGTCACCAGCACCAGAAATCCCAGCAACGCCGCCAGCGGCTCCAGGGCGTCGGTGCGAAAGAGCTGTTGGAGGATTTTCGGGTATGCCAGGATCACTGCCAGCGGTATCCAGCCGGCGACGAAGTTGTAGACCAGAATGTTCAGGGCAATCTGGCCGCCGCGTTCAGGATGACGCGGCATGAAGTAGAAGGCACTCATGCCGACGCCGAAGGTGGCAACATTGGTCGCAGTGGAAACGAACAGGAAGGCTTCTTTGAAGATGCCGTATTCAGTTTGCGCCATCAGGCGCACGAGAAGAACGGGCAGGCCGATATTCAGGATTGCGGCGAGGCCTTTCGAAGCTGTAAGCCAAAAGGCCTGTACTGCCAGGCGTGGTGGTTGATTTGTAGTTGTCGGGGTGGCCGCCATCCGGAAAGATCTCGCTTCCCTCACCATAGCTGGAACGACGGGCTAAGTCGAGAGCGTGAGAGGTACCGCTTTGCTCTGATGCGCCGGGCTACGCTTCGGTATCGAGCGCCAGGTCTTCGGCAACGTTCTCGTCTTTCTCTTCCAGCTCGGCCATCAGCCCGTCATCGCTGAGGTCCAGCGGACGCGAGTTTTTCCAGTCGCGATGAACCACCGTGTGCAACCGATCCATCACTTCCTGGTCGCGAACCTCAATGGCCAGCTCACGACGGCTGTCAAAGCTCCCCGGAGCGAGATTGATGGAGCCGATGATCGCGCGGACGCCGTCGGCGAAAAGCAGCTTGGCGTGAAGCTTCAAGCCCTTCAGCTTATGTACCTTGATGCCGACATCATCCATGATGCGCATGCCGCCCACCGCCTCTACCAGCTTCTGCTTCTTCAGCTTGTGTGGAGGCCGAGCCAGCACATGGACCTTCACTCCCCGTTCCTTGGCACGGACAAGGTGCTCGATGATGACCGGATCCTGATAGCGTTCGTTTTGCACCCACAGCGAATGCCTGGCCTCGTCGATCAGCTGCCCAATCCGCTGGCGGCCGTTGCCGATACACCAGATCAGATGAGACTGTTCGCCAGGCTTGAATTCCTGTCGCTCCCAATCCGCATCGAAACACTCCACCACTTCCTTCACCTCGTGAGCGTGCGAAGTGGCCACGGCATAGTCGCGAGTCTCCGTGAGATTCTTGGTCTCCCAATTCAGTGACTGGATAAAAGCGGTCTGGTCGTCGACGACCATCGATTTCTCGTGGGTAACGTCGAACTTAGGATTGCTGTCGATGACCTCGAGCCCGGCATCGATCAACATCTTTCGCGAATCGCTATTCTCTTTCTCGCCACTGCGGCGCGCCGGGTTCAACATGATTCTGACCTTCACGCCGCGCCGGTGCGCGGAGACAGTGGCGTGGAGCAATTGCGGATCGTCAAACAGAAACATCTTGATGCGCAGAGACTTCTTGGCATGATTGACGGCGTCCAGAATAGGCCGAGCGGAGTCGTCGGGCAGAACAACCAGGTAACGCGACATCGAGATCTCCCTGAGGAATACTAAGGCCGCTCCGGACGTGCGCTGACCGGCCAATCACGTCGATTTGCCATGATCAGGCTTTCGCGGACTCGGCGTCAAACTGGACGTGATGTAAGCCAGCATAGATGCCGTTGAGCGCCATCAATTCATCGTGAGTACCACTCTCCGCCACTACTCCGCCGTTGATGACAATGATCTTGTTCGCGTCGCGAATGGTCGCCAGACGGTGTGCAATCGTCACCACCGTGCGCCCCTTCATCAGCCGCTCCAGAGCTTCGATCACCAGCTTCTCCGACTCGCTGTCCAGAGCTGCCGTGGGCTCATCGAGCAAAAGGATCGGGCTATTGCGAACCATGACTCGGGCGATACCGATTCTCTGCCGCTGCCCCCCTGAGAGCGTCGAACCGCGCTCACCGACCATAGTGTCGTAGCCTTTCGGCATCTTCGAAATAAACTCATCGGCGTTGGCCAGACGGGCGGCATCGACTATCTCCTCGCGCGTGGCGCCTGGCCGCCCGAACGCGATGTTGTCGAGAATGGTACCGCGGAAGAGGACAGTGTCCTGCAGCACGTAGCCGATCTGCTCGCGCAGCGGGTTGAGCTTGTAGTCGCGAACATCGCGGTCGTCAATCTTCACCGCTCCGCCAGTCGGATCGTAGAAGCGCGGGATCAGACTAACCACGGTCGACTTGCCGCTGCCGGTTGGACCGACGATGCCCACCAGCTGTCCCGCTTCAATCTTGAACGAAACGTCCTTCAGCACTTCACAATCTTTGGTGTAGCCGAAAGCCACGTGTTCGAATTCAATGTCGCCCTTCAAGAAACGCGGGCCCAAAGCATCTTCGCGCTCTGGCAGAATCGAGTCAGTGTCGAGGATCGCGCGAACGCGGTCGACACCGACCGCCGCCTGGGCAATGGCATTCGTGGTGGTCGCCAGGTCTTTTACCGGCTTAAAGAATTTATTGAGGTAAGACAGGTAGACCGTCAGGGCGCCGACGGTCATGATATCTCGCAAGATCAGCGAAGCACCGCGCCAGAGTACGATCGCCGTGCAAAACGCGACGGTAATGGTCACGATCGGGGAAAGCAGCGACTTCACCTTGCGGGCCTTCAAAGCCGCGTTGACGGTGGCGTGGCTAACTTCGGCCAGCGCCTCCTGCTCCATGGCCTCGCGTCCAAAAGCCTTGACGACCTGCATCGACTCCAAGCCTTGTTGCACAACAGCAACTATCTCCGATTCCTCCTTGCGAACCTCGTGTGTCGCTTTTTTTACCGCTTTCTTAAACCGCGAAATGAAAAAAAGCATGAACGGCGTGACCGCTACTGCGATCAGCGTGAAGTCCCAGTTCAGCCAGAACATCAGGCCGAGCATCGACACAATCGTCAGCAGATCAATGAGGATGTCGAGCGTAGATGACGAGGCAAAGTCCTGGATGGTTTCGATGTCCGTGGTGATGGTGCTAAGCAGCGCACCCGTCTGGTGTGTGTTGTAGTAGCCCAGCGACAGCCGTTGCAGATGGTGATAAGTCCGCATTCGCAGATCATGCGCCACCCACTGTCCGACGCTTTCGGTGTAGTAGTTGTCTACGTAGCTGGCCAGCGCTCCGATAAGCGCAATCACTACGAAGGCGAGCGCCGCAAGGCCCGCAACCTGTAACTTGTGTCCTCCGTCGAGCATTGGGCGGACAATTTCGTCGAGGGTGTGCGGCAGCTTATGGTGGTCGATGACGTTATCGATGATGATCTTGAGTGGCCAGGGATTGGCCAGACTCATGGCCGTTTCCACCAGCATCGCCGCCAGGATGATGAGGAGTTTGCCACGGTAAGGACGAATCAGTTCACGAATCAGGCGGATCATGCCTTGTTCCTAAGGGGATTGACGATCTTTGCCACGATCGGGCGCTGCAGCATTCTCTCCCGAACCCAGCTATTTGCAAACAAGTAAATCGTCTCAAACACTCACTCTGGCGCTGTCTTTCGCTGGGGCGCCGGGCATGATTGTCAGTTACGTAGACTGGCTTCGCCGGATGCGGAGCGTCTCAGAACAACCGCCCGACCCGGAAGAAGAACTTGTGATGACCCGTATCGCCGTATGCGTAAGCCGCTTCCACCGGTCCGAAGATCGTATTGACTACGATGCCCGCGGCGCCATCGGTTGGGAAGCCCGACGCTTTGTTCACCATCGAGCTCGGCGGCCCGTAAACCTGCGCTGCCTCGTAAACCCCCAGGAAGTAGATACCGCTGCCCAGCAACGGTGGGAGCTTTGCTAATTCCCGGATATACCCCAATTGGAATAAGAAATACTTATCCATCAGCAGTTCGTTGGTACCGTAGGCCACCAGCTCGCGTGAGCCTCCCAGGGAGAATTGAGGAATGCCGGTGGTGTAATTGAACGTCGTACCGGCAGAGCCATCCAGGAAAACCGAGGACGCGTCGTTCAGCCGGTGGTGAAGCTGTCCTGCGCCTTCCAGCACCGGATAGGCTTTGGGCGCGGCCGGACTGGCGTTGTACCAGAGAAAGTCGCCGGTAAAGCTCACTCCCGCGAAAGGAATCACAGCATCGTCCAGGCGATCCACCCTATATTGCAGCCGGCTGACACCGTAGCCGCCGGAAAAGGATGGCAGTTCTTTCGGGTTGCCGATTTGCCGCTCGAAGTCCTGCCAGCCGCCCTCGTACCCCATGCGCAACTCGCCGGTGTTTGAAAACTGGTAGCCAACATCAACGCCTCCGCCAAGAGTGGAGCGCCGGTAGGTGGTTACCAGTTGGTTGTTGTCGTAAAGGTAGAGCGGATTGTTATCGGCCAGAGCTCGTGGCGCGATGAACCAATGGGTCAGCGGCGTGAAGGGGTGGTAATACTCCGAGTTCAACCCGTAATCGGAGAAAAGTACGAAGTCATTGCGCCATTCCGAGCGGAAGCCTCCAAGGTCGAACCAGGTCACTCTCGCTCCCATGTCGAGCGTAACGTTCTTTAAGCTTGATCCGTCGATGACGATGAGGGGCTCAACAACTGGCGGGCCAACTTCACTAGGCTCGGTCTTTATCAGAAGCCCCTGCTGACCATTGCGATCTACCATTTGATAGCTCAGCGCCGAATAGCGTTCGGTTCCCTTCAGGCGCATGATTTGTTCGTTCAGTTGATCGAAGTCGATGGGCTTTCCTGCCAGATCGGCTGTTTTCTCTTCGATCCGCTGCGAAAGATGACCCGACACACCCTCAACCGCAACAAACGTCGGAACGGGAGTGCTGCGGACACGGGATTGGCGATCGGCCAGATACTGTTTCCATGTGGCGTCATCCACCGCGAGCGTCATCAAGAGCTTCGACTTCCCGGCGGCGGCATCGTATCCGGCCTTGATGATTGCGTCTGCATCGTTGAAACTCAACGCGCTCCATTTCTGCACCGGCACCGAAACCAGTATGTCCGCCTTTTCCATGCTCAGTAATTCGTTGGCCGAGATCATGACCGAGATCGACTGCCCGAGGACAGCGAACGACGAGAGGTTTGCATTTGCGGGTATTGGCGCTTCCTCCAGGTGAATCGCCAGTGTCAAATCGGCTCCCATCTGCTTGGCTACTTCAACGGGAATATTTTGCAGCAATCCACCATCGGCATAGATGGCATCCTTGGTCCGCACCGGCGTGAAGATTCCGGGCAGAGACATTGTGGATCGAAGAGCCAGAGCCAAAGACCCGTCGTGGAAGACCTTGGCTTTCCCGCTAACCAAGTCAGTCGCTACGCAGGCGAAGGGAGTGGGCAGGTCGTTGAAACTCTTGACCTCCGAGTACGGAAGAGCAATCTTGTCCAGAACCAGAGAAACCTGTTGGCCTGAGTTAAGGCCTGCGGGAAATTGAAGGCCCTTGCGTAATCCGAATTGGAGGCTGTTCGGATAATCGCGGGCGTCCTCTTTGCGCCGAAAGGCAAGATCGTCGAAAGGCGTCATCGGTGACAGCACCTCGTCCCACGGGATACCGTTCACGATCTGACGCATCTCAGCAGCATTATGCCCAGTAGCGTAAACTCCGCCGACCAACCCGCCCATGCTGGTGCCGGCGATGTAGTCCACCGGAATGTGATGTTCTTCCAACCAGGTAATAACGCCAACGTGAGCGAGTCCGAGGGCCCCACCGCCCTGCAGGACGAGCCCTATCGTTGAACGCTTGGCGGTTGGAGCCGATGCCGCCTGAGGGTTGTCGGACTGGCCATTCATGATTCCTGAGAAGAAAGAAGTCAGAAGAAAAATGATAGAAAGAGGGCGGACGAATCGAAGGTGCATGGACTTCACCTCGTAAACAAACTTAAACAGCGATATTCGCGAAGCCGCTAGCCCTGCGCCTTGATGGGGTACTGCTTGAACATCTTGGCAACGGCGTCATTTACCTGTGTGACCAGTTTGTCGGGGTTATGCGACAGATTCTCTTGCGACATACCGCGCCAAACAACCTTCTTGTTGGCGATGAGGTCGACCACGAGCTGCCCCTTGTGGATGGTGACCGACGTTGCGCCAAACTGATCCGAGAGCAGTGGGCCGGAAAAGCTGGGATCGAATGGTGGAATGCCTCCGGTGGCGGCGTACAGAGGGTCGGTGGAGTTGTACGACGTGTCCTGGTCAATGGAGCCGTAAACCTGGATCACGAGTCCCGGATTCTGGTCGATGTTGACCTTCTGCAATCCTCGCGCCTTCAACTCTTGCTCGATGGCCCCGACCACATTGGCTGCCAGCATCGGGTGAGCGACCGCGCCATGCGGAGCCCAGGCGAACGTTTTGAACTGTGAGAAGTTGAGTTGCTTGTCATAGACGACGTGAATCTTTTGGGACCACAGCGGTACAGCCACCGCCAAGATCATCGACAGCAGCACAAACTTCAACTTCATGGGAGCCTCCTGGTCTTATGCGGACACGCCGAGTCTTCAGAACCCCTTGACGTCGGACGGACCTGTACAGCTTCACGCTAGTGGAACGACGCCCGGCGCGAAACTATAAACTTTGTTAGCTGGTTATAGAAAAGTTACCAGAGCCGGCAACCGGCCTTATGTCGGCAGCGACACTTCAGCCGAACTGAAGCGCCCGCCATCGCAGATGGTGTCGATCGCCTTCACCAGATCCGACGCGATACGCGACTTGAAGACATAGCCCGAAGCGTTGAGATCGAATGCGGCCCGGACCAGGTCGATATTCTCATGCACCGTGAGAAAGAGAATCTTGACCGTCGAACCCGCCCTCTTGAGATGGCGAACAACATCGAAACCGGTCATATCCGGCAAGGAGATGTCGAGGATCACCAGATCCGGATCGAGCGTTGCCAATTGCTGGAGCACCGACTGGCCGTCAGACAAAGACCCGGCAATTACATACTCGGGTTGCAGCATGTCTGCAAGAGTTTCCAGAACTTCCGGATTGTCATCCGCCAGTACGAGTCGTATGGGACGCACAAGCCAGCTCCACACACACCGTGAGTTCGGCGCGCGGACAGGTGGACCGTAAGGGTGAAAGGTATCAATCGAGGTTGGGACTGCCTACTGGCAAAATTACTACTTTGGGGACGGAAAGACTGCTGAAATTCAGGAGGAGGTCATTTGGCGTTTGATGGCATACTCCAGCAGCTCGGCGTTAGTTTTCACGCCCAAAGTCTCCATCATTCGATACTTGTGAAAGGCAACGGTACCCGGGCGAAGCTCAAGAATACTGCCTACCTCCTTCATAGACATGCCTTCTGCCAGCAACTGCAGAATCTCGCTTTGCCGCTTAGTTATTTTCTTCTCTTCGATGCGGGGCTTTCCTTGATTGAGCAGGAAAGTTACGGTTTCGCGCGCGATCAAAGGGGAAAGGTAGGATTCGCCCTGCACTACTTTACGGATCGCGACTACCAACTCTTCCGCCGCTGATTGTTTTAGGACGTAGGCGGAAGCTCCGCGTCGAAAAGCCTCCGCTGCGACATCGGCCGCCGAGTTCATCGTCATGAATACAAGTTTTACGAAAGGCAGTTTCTGCTTGATCTGCTCACCCGCGTCCAGACCATTCAAGCGAGGCATTGAGATGTCGAGAATGACGACCTCGGGCTTATGCGCCAGCGCTGACCTCACCAGGCTTCGGCCATCCGTAACGATCTCGAGGACCTGAAACTCCGGTTCAAGCAGCGATTTACAGGCGTCGGCCAGCAGCCTGTGGTCGTCGGCGATGACTAAACGTGCAGCTGGTTTGCGTTCCATGCGGGCGAGATACCCTTAGCTGTCGTTCCGGCTCTCTGCCGTCCGTTAAGTAACAGTGTAGCGCTCGCACTTACTTCAGTAACAGCAAAAACCAGCTATCTGTGCCACCAAAGTATTGTCGAGGGTATCCCGCCTCGAATCCCGGTGACATTTCTTGCCGGACCCATTTGTGGGATTCGTTGCATGCTACCCGCAGAAGTCGCTTACGAGTGGTTGTCTCCGGTATTTTGTTGCTGCCAAAAGACCATCTCCATGGCCACCAGCCGGGCGATCATTACTGCCAGATAGAGCTGGCCGGTGAGCGCCTCGCCGACTGCGAGCACGCGGGCAATGGGACGCACTGGAGTTATGTCTCCATATCCGACGGTGGTAAGCGTTACAAAGCTAAAGTAACTCCAGTCTCCCGCAGTGAGGCCTTCATTTGGAGGAAAGGAGAACGAGCCGGGGTGAAGGATTTCGGTGATGTGGTAGGCATGCGACCATACCGATCCGAGCAGGAGGTAAACCGCAATGGCTCCCTGGATGCGCATGTTTGTAACCTTGCCCGTGCGAAAGACCTGTGCCAGTAAAACGAATGAAATCACCAGGCCCGCCATAATGGTGGACCAATCGCTCCAGAGCACCGTTCGCAAGCTGCCCTGCCACCAGGAGAGCCAGCGCAACCCCAGACACGCGCCTCCTACACACACGGCTACCGCGAAGAGCTTCGGCCGGCCCCAGGCGATGGCTACGCCGGAGATAAGCATGATCGTGAAGCCGAGATTGCTATAGAGGCGGAAGTCGTCTCTTCCGACCCCCAGGGATGGAAGCACAAAAGCAATCAGAACTTCCAGAATCAAGAAAAAGGAGAGGTTTGCCTGCGATTCCCACGAATCGTGAATGATGACCTTGGCTTTTTCCCGGACGGCGCCATGACCTACCGACATCGTGGGCTCCTGGAGGGAAACTTCAGCGGTGGGATTGCTTCGCCCCTCATTGCTGATTGGAGCATGGTAACCAACCGCTATCGTAGACGGTACTGGCAAAAATAGCAGAGTGGCCGCCAACTTTAGAGAGCCGACGACGTCCCGTGTGTACTTCCTTGATAACAGTTCTTTTTATTGCATCGCCCAAGTAATTCTGCTAGTTATGCTCCCAGTTTGCCCGGAAGTAGCATCTTGCAGCGGGGTAAGCATAGCTCTGAACGAGGAGGCATTGTGAAACTAGGGTCAAATCTTACAAAAAGTACACTGTTGGTTCTGGGTCTTCTGCTATTGAGCAGTCTTCCGGGCTTGGCCCGCGATAAGAACGAGACCATCGACGCCACCGCCTGGGGCACGAGCACCCAACTCGGGCGCAACATCGGCATCACGATCATCATCTACCAGTACTCGACACCGGCGGATGAGGATCTTCTGACCGAGGCATTTCAAAAGGGCCAGAATCAGGGGCTGGTGAATGCTCTGGAGAAGATGAAGGCGGTAGGCCATATTTCCATCACCGGCACGCTGGGCTACGACCTCAGCTTCATCAAGCTGATCGAGACCCCCACCGGCAGAACCATTCGTTTTGCTACGAACCGGCCGATCCACTTTGGCGAAGCCTACTACGACACGCAGAGTCAGTACTACAACCTGACCGCGGGCGAGATCAATATCGATACCCAGGACAAGAGCAAGAGCGCCGGCGTTCTGTATCCCGCCGCGCAGCTGACAATTGGCTCCGACGGTCAATTAACCTTGAACCTCAATAAGAACCCCTGGAGACTGGGCAACATCCTCGATTGGGCCGGGACACCCGGCGAAAACTAAGCTGTCTCGCAGTTGGAATGAACGGTCAAATATCGTCGTGTACTTCGCGTGAGGAACCTATGAAGATGCAGCGTCACACTGCAATATCTGCCGCGCTTGCAGTACTCCTGTTCGTCAGTCTGGCCAGCGCTCAAAAGAAGAGTAAATATGCCTGCGACGAGCCTAACCCCCAGAGCCTGTGTACTGCTGACAATACCTGTTCTGCTTCCGGATGCTCCGTTGACGTGAAACGTGACGGCATGAGTGGCGCCACAGCAACACCCAGCTTTCCGAAAGCCAAGGGCAATTCCCTCTTCTGTGTGAAGGAAGGAACGACGGTGACCTTCCAAACCTCGTCCAAGGGTACCGGGTTCATCGTTGACTTTGGTCCGTCGTCGCCCTTCGATCCGCCGGACACTATCATCGGTGGGGCACAGAAGCCGGTGCAGGTTGTAGCCAAGCGGCCGGGCTGTTTCAAGTATTCCGCCGGAGCTTGCTACTCCGGAGCGACCTACGGCATGTGCGGGTCCGGCAGTGCTGAAGCAATCGTAACGAAGTAAGGGAAAACCTCGGATTCAGCAGCGAGGGTTCACTGCCCAGGCATGACAAGCGTGACTCTCGCCTGAATTCTGGTTCCGCTACCCGGCTTCGAAGAAATATCGAAACGTCCTCCGACCAGATGCATGCGCTCCCGCATGCTGACCAGCCCCAAGCCCACCGTGTTGCGGACTCGGGTCAGGTCGAAACCGACCCCGTCGTCCGAGATCGTGAGCACCAGGTCGCGGGAGATCCCGCTCAACTGTACTTGCACAAGAGCCGCGCGGCTGTGCTTGGCGATATTGTGAAGCGCCTCTTGCACCACGCGCAGCAGGCAAAGCGCGATCTCGTTATCCAGCTCTGGGGGGACGCTCTGGCAAATGCAATCTACCTTGAAAGGGTATTGTTCGGAAAACTCTCGGCACAGGCTCTTAACCGCCGCAGCAAGTCCCAGGAACTCCAACTCAGAGGAGTGCAACTGATGGGACAATCGACTGACCTGGGTTCCGATGTCTTTTACTTTGGTGCAAAGTTCGGATAAGCGCGGCTTGGTCTTGCCGGTGGCCGGCGGCTGATCTGCCCGTTGCAGCTGAATACCAAGCAGCGCCAGAGACTGCCCGATGCCATCATGAAGTTCCCGGGCGATTCGACGGCGCTCGGCCTCTTGTGCTGTCATCAAGCGACGGGACAGATCGGTGCGCGCCAGCTCGGCCTGCTTGCGCTCGGTGATGTCTTCAGCCACTGTCAGCACACAAGCCTGTCCATCAAACTCAACCACATCGGCGGACAGCAAGACGGTTAGCAGTTCATCGCTCTTACGCCGAATTTGGGCCTCACAATTTCTAACCGATCCGTGCGACACCGCTTCCACGAAAGCATAATTCAGGCTCTCCAGATCGACACGCGTGCCGACCTCCGAGATCGTGCCTCCCACGACTTCCGAGCGCGAAAATCCCGTCTGTCTCTCAAACGCCTGATTCACCTCGATGAACTGCCGATCGCTGATACGGACAATCGTGATGATCGCCGGGCTTGCCTGGAAAGCTTTGGCAAATTTCTCTTCGGACTTCCGCAGCGCCTCTTCGGCCCGTCGGCGCGCAGCAACATCTCGCGCCACCACCGATAGCCCGTCCTTCGACGGATAAGCCGTCACTTCAAACAGAAAGTCCTTTTCGCGGATGCGGCAAGGAAAATAGAAGCTCCGCGCCTGCCGTGTCGCCAGCACTGCGCGGAACTGCTGCTCGAGTTCCAGGGTACCCTGCCCGTCTACAAAAGCCTCTCCAATCCGGCGGCCCAGGACGGCGCTGGCCAGAATGCCGGTCAGGCCTTCGGCGGCACGGTTCCAGAAGCTGCAGCGCAGCTCAAGGTCGAGGTTGAAAAACAGATCGCTGATGTTGTCGGTGAGGACCCGAAAATTCTTGTCGCTTTCCGAAATGGCGTGCTGGATCGCCTTATGGTGAAGCGTCCGGTCTTCTAGGATAGCGAGGAAGGACTCAGGGGCCCGGGTCACGTTGTCGCGCACCAGTGTCACCGTAGCCTTCAGCCAGATCACCCGGCCATCGTGGCGCAGATGTCTCTTCTGGCTGGAGAAGCTCAGGATCTCGCCGCGGTGTAGCTTTTGACACTCTGCCAGTTCGGCGCGAAGCCGGTCGAAGCGCGTGATGACCTGTAACGGCGTGCTCAGTAGCTCTTCCCGGGAATAGCCCAGAATGTCACAAAGTGCCTGATTAACCGCGAGCCACTCCCCGTCGAGCGACATTTGCGCTACACCAAATCCGGCTTGCTCAAACATCGCACGGAAGGCGTCTTGCTCGCGCGGCGGCGAAAGGCGTTCATCGGTTAGTTCTTGCATTGGCCGAGAATCCTGCTGTGTTGTGAGGTTAAGCGAAGTATATGACGCCGACTTCAACGCGCGAAGAAAATTTGTATGCCACAACGAGGGAGTTCGAGCTGAAAAGGTGTTTATCGATCGCACGATCGCGCCACCCTACCGCCAAAGAAAAAAAGCTTGCATCACTCGCATTTCTGCCAGTTAACTAGAATCTGATCGGCGGCTAATCTCGCCTAGACAGAGGCGTAGCCGGGCGTTGCTCTCTGCTGTTTGCTGCGTTGTTCAGAGGAAACCGCGGCTTACGACTCATTTCGCTGCTGTCTTCGGTTCAGCATCCGGAGCACGGAGGTTCATCGCGCCATGAATGAAACGTTGGAACGTCTGATCGCTTGTACATTGGCATTAACGATTTCCTTGGGCTCGTCGGTAGCGGCGATTGCGCAGACGGCCCAGACCCCTGCTTCGCCGCCATCGGCCGCCGGAGCTCCAACGGCTTCGCCCGCAAATCCGGCTCCGGCGACCACCTCGGCCCCCGGCAATCCCGGCGATCCGTGGCCACGCACGATCAGTTATCAGGGTGCGACGATCTCGATATTTCAACCGCAGGTGGAAAGCTGGGTCGGTAACGAATTGAAAGCTTTCTCGGCTGTGCGAGTAAAGACGGCCACCAAGCAGGACACGGATTACGGCGTAGTCTGGTTTAGTGCGCGGACTGAAGTCGACAAGGTCAACCGTATGGTGACGCTCGACAACTTCGTCCTGGTGAAGCAGAACTTCCCTACCCTGGCGAATAACGGCAAGGCTTACTCCAACGCTTTCATCATGAACCTGCCGTGGAGCCGCACCATCCCGCTTGACCTGCTCGAGACTTCGCTGGCCACCACCAACGCCGCCGATACGCAGAAGAAGTATCAGCTGCAGAATAATCCTCCGCTAATCATCTACAGCATGAGTCCTGCCGTTCTGGCGCTGATCGACGGAAGCCCCGTCCTACGGCCCTCCGCTGACAAACTAGAGAAGGTGGTCAACACCCGTGCGCTCATTCTGTTCGATCCGTCGAAGAAGATGTATTACCTGTCGCTGATGGATGGATGGGTGGAAGCACCGGCGATCCAAGGTCCGTGGAACCCGGCCAAGCACGCGCCTACGAAGGACCTCAACAACATCCGTCAGGCAGCAGTAGCGAACAACCAGAACCAGCCACTGGGCAATCCTCAGCAATCTCTGGAGGACACTTACAAAGACGGCGAAATGCCGATGATCTACGTGGCTACGGCTCCCACCGAACTTCTTGTCGTGGAGGGCGAGCCGGTTTATGCACCGATCGCCGGCACGACGTTGTCGTACGTCTCCAATACCGGTTGCGACATCTTTGTCGACTCCGTCAACAACACGTACTACGCCCTTCTGGCTGGTCGCTGGTTCTCAACTCCGTCTTTGCAGCAGGGCCCGTGGACCTTCGTTGCCGGAACCAGCCTGCCGGTCGACTTCAGCAAGATTCCGGTGTATAGCCCCAAGGCTGACGTCCTGGTTTCCGTCCCCGGAACACCGCAGGCCAAGGAAGCTGTGATCGCCAACTCGATCCCGCAAACAGCGACCATCACCCGCTCCGCAGCTAGCTTAACGGTGACGTACGACGGCGCGCCTGTCTTTCAGCCGATCCCGGGCACCAGCATGACCTACGCTGTCAATACCGCGACTCCGGTAATCTACGTCCCCGGCAACACCTATTACGCAGTAAATAACGGTGTGTGGTTCAGTTCGGCTGTGGCGACCGGACCTTGGGTTGTGGCGACCACCATCCCGCCGGCCATATATACGATTCCGCCGAGCTCCCCCGTTCACTACGTGACCTACGTGCAGGTCTACGGGTACACGCCCAGCGTCGTCTATGTCGGCTACACCCCGGGCTATTACGGAACCGTGGTTTCCTCGGACGGCGTCGTGGTCTACGGCACCGGCTATTACTATCCGCCGTATATCGGTCCGACGGTCTGGGTTCCTGCGCCCTACACCTACGGCGTCGGCGCGACCTTCGCATGGAGCTCCGCTGCCGGATGGGCGCTCGGCTTCGGCATGGGCATGGCTATCGGTTCATGGTGCAGCCCGTGGTGGGGACCGGTCGGATACTGGGGATGGGGCTGGGGTGCTCCGGCCTGGGGATGGGGAGGCTGGGGCGGCGCTGCCGCTGCCAACGTCTACGGCCGCTGGGGCAACACCGCCTACGCCGGAACTCGCGCGGCATGGGCCAATCCATGGACGGGTAATGTTGGCACAGGCGCACGCGGAAATTATTACAACTCGGTGACTGGCAATAGCGGCTACGCCGCTCACGGCGAGAACTACAACGCTTACACCGGCAACTACACCACGGGGTCCCGCGTCAGCGGTTATAACCCAACGACCGGAAATCGTTACGCCGGAGCGGGTGGCTCAGTCAGTAACGCCTATACCGGCAATTACGCAGCCGGGGCGCACGGCATGGACTATAACCAGCAAACCGGCGTGGTACACGGCGGCGCCGCAGGAGTAGCAGGCAACGCCTACACGGGACAATCGACCGCCGGAGCTCGCGGCTTTACCTACAACACCAACACGGGTAACGGCGTTGCGCACACCGCGAACAACACCTATGCCGATCACGACGGCAACGTCTACAAATACAATCCGTCGTCGGGTTGGCAGCAACACAGCGACAGCGGCTGGTCGCAGCCCAGCTCGAGCTTCGACAAGTCATCGATGGATAGCATGGCTTCGTCGCGCAGCGAGGGCAACTCACGCTGGAGCAACTTTAGCTCCGGCGGATGGGGCGGACGCTCCGGCGGCGGCGGCTGGGCTGACCGCGCCGGCGGCGGTGGTTGGGGTGGTGGGGGCCGCAGCTTCGGCGGCGGAGGCGTCCGGAGGTAGACGAGCCTCAATCTAGCGCTGGAATTTTTACTTCAACCCTCGCGAGACGATGTTCGCGAGGGATTTTCTTCACCGAAGTTTTCCCGGTCAGGCGAAGGCTCTTAACGTCACTTCTTTACAGTGATGCTGTCGGCAATTTTGTTGTATTCGTCACGAGATACAACGTGCTTTTCGAGCAGCCCGTGCTCGGACGAATACGGCCTTCCGGCGATGATTCGGTCGGCTGCAGCATTGTCGATCCCGGGCAAGCCCGTCAGCTGCGACTTCGACGCCGAATTCAAGTCCACCGGCTTGTCGGCACTAGGACGCGTCAGACCGTCACGCACTCCTTCGGCTACAGCCTTGGCGTTGTCCTTCAGCTCAGCCGTCGCCTGAGCGGTCTTCTGCCTCACCTGCTCAGGACTCTGGGGGCTGCTTGTGCAGGCGGTATCAAGGAGAGGAAGCAGGCTAACGAGGAACGCCACTAATACGATTCGTGCGCGCATGCCTGTGTGATGCGCATTGAGAGTCTCGGGTTGATGGAAGCTTGTGCCGGAATGACCAAAGGCACAGCGCTCGGCTGTGCCTCTTTCCTGGGCTGGGAGCGATAGGTAAAGGCGTCCGGCTGCCGCGGATGTAAGCCTCAGCGACACAGGAGCGCTTGCACAACCTCGTTACTTACGCAGTCGCGTAATGGTCTGCGTTCTTCGCAATGAACTCCTGCTTTTCGGCAGGCACCTCGTCAACGATGAAAATCGAATTCGTCGGGCACACCGGGACGCAGGCGCCGCAGTCGATGCAGCCCTCTGGATCTACGTAGAGCTGGGTGGTTTCTTCAAATCCTGCTTCATCTTTCTTCGGATGGATGCAGTCGGTCGGACAGGCTTCGACGCAGAGTTCATCTTTGGTGCAGGTGTCGGTGATGACGTATGCCATGATTGCGATCTTCCTCTCTATGGTTACTGCGGCCCTACCGCCAACCCGTGAAAATTCGCGGTGGTTAAGCTGGTACTGATCTCGGGCAACAGTCACGGCGAGTTCAGCCATAGCTGCACTGCTTCTGGTGCAATCACCCTGGTTGTTCGCCAATCCCAATGTACAAAGTGTGTAACCAGCAAGGCGGTGACGCTGATCACCGAACGGGTGTGAGACGCGACACATTTAGCGAGACTTACAGAAATGGTGGCATCCGGGTTGCATACTTATTAGTAAACGCGAAAAAACCAGCGAATCAGTGGAGATTTGACGCGGTCCGGCGACGCAATCGGTAAATTCTGCATCTCAGAAGGTAAGTTCCCGGACGGAATTCTCCGTCCCCGGCCCTCCGCTATAATCGGCAGTTCGGCTTCGCTAATTTGGAAGGAGCGAGTGAATGCAAGCGGGTAGAAAACCGAGAGTGTTAGTTGTGGACGACGAACAGGTCATTGCCGACACTCTGGCTAAGATTCTCGACCTGAATGGTTATGACGCGTCAGCGGTTTATACGGGAACAGCGGCGGTGGAAAGCGCACGTTCTCTGAAACCTGATCTCGTAATCAGCGATGTAATCATGCCGGACATGAACGGCATAGAAGCTGCGATCAGCATTCGCGGCTTCCTGCCGAG
>DATHQX010000161.1:0-38322 GCA_035482295.1 Verrucomicrobiia bacterium | reverse complement strand
GTGGCGACCATGGACGAACTGGCGGCAACGTCGGAGGCACAGCGGCACTTCGCGCTGGTGCTGTTCGAGGCGTTCGCGCTGGTTGGGTTGCTGCTGGCCGCGACCGGGATTTACGGCGTGCTGTCGGGCAGCGTGACCGAGCGCACGCGCGAGATGGGCGTGAGGGCCGCACTAGGTGCGTCGCCGGACGACATCCTGAAGCTGGTGCTGCGCCAGGGATTGAAGCTGGCAAGCATCGGCGCGGCAATCGGACTGGCAGGAGCGCTGGCTTCGAGCCGGGCGCTGACGACGCTGCTATATCAGGTTTCGCCGGGCGATCCGGTCACTTACATCGAGGTGACGGCGGCGTTGCTGGCGGTTGCGGTTTTGGCCTGCTGGATACCGGCGCGCCGGGCGGCACACGTGGATCCGGCCATTACTTTGAAAGCGGAATAACTATGAAACTGTTGCGGGCGTGGGCACTGCGGTTGGGCGGACTGTTCTCCAAGCGAGGCCGCGAGAATGAGTTCTCGGCCGAGATTGAGAGCCATCTGCAAATGCAGATCGAGGACAACCTTCGCTCGGGCATGAGTGCCGAGGAGGCGCGTCGTGCTGCGCTGGTTAAGCTCGGCGGCCT
This sequence comes from Verrucomicrobiia bacterium, assembly GCA_035482295.1. GTDB lineage: Bacteria > Acidobacteriota > Terriglobia > Terriglobales > Acidobacteriaceae > Bog-257. The sequence goes on along the minus strand of DATHQX010000161.1, from coordinate 37,706 downwards.
GGAGCAGACCAGGCAAGCATACCGCGAGCGCGCCACCCTGCCGTTCATGGAAAGCCTGAGGATGGATCTGCGTTTTGCTGCGAGGCAGATGGTGAAGAACCCTGCCTTCGCGCTCACCGCAGTTGCCGTACTCGCGCTGGGTATGGGGGCCAGCGTTGCTATCTTTGCCTTCGTCGATGCGACCCTGTTGAAACCGCTGCCTTACTGGAAACCGAACCGCCTGGTCGGCGCCACCGAAAGCGTGGCGGGCATTCCGCGGGCCAACCTCTCTGTCGACGACCTGCGCGACTGGCGGAGCCGCAACGATGTATTCAGTTCGCTGGATGTCTACAACCAGCGCGGCTACATGTTGCCGACCCGCGAAGGCACGCAAATCGTAGCCGGAGCGCGCGTGACCGACGGCTTCTTCAAGACGCTAGGCGTCACACCAGTCGTGGGACGGGATTTCTACAAGGGAGAGGACCTGTCGAGTTCACCGCGCGCCGTTATGTTGAGCTACGCGGCATGGCAGAAATTTTTTGGCGGGCGACCAGACATCGCCGGGCAGGCCGTGACGCTGAGCGGCGATTCGTACACCATCGTTGGCGTGCTGCCTCGAGACTTTCTGTTTGCGCTGGCGGGCACTCCGCTGTTCTGGACCGCGCTTCATCCGGAAGGCCAATGCGATTTGCGGCGCAGCTGCCACAGCCTCGTCGGAGTGGCGCGCCTGAAAGACGGAGTTGATGTCGCGAAGGCGAAAGCGGAGATGAAGGCGATCGCGGCGGCCCTGGAGCAGCAGTATCCGGACTCGAACCGAGGACAGGGAGCGATCGTCGACCCGCTGCGCGAGGTGATCGTTGGCGAGGTGCGTCCGCTGCTGCTACTGCTGCTTACCGGAGCGGCGTTGCTGCTGGTCATTGCCTGTGTCAATGTGTCGAGCCTGCTGCTGGTTCGTTCGGAGAGCCGCCGGCGCGAGATTGCGGTGCGCGGCGCGCTGGGGGCATCGCATGTCCGCCTGGTGCGGCAATTCGTCACCGAAAGTTTTGTGCTCGTGATTCTTGGCAGTGTGATGGGTCTGGGGCTGGGCGCACTGCTATTGCGCCTCCTGCTTGGCTTCATCACGAAAGACATCATGGAGTACACGCCCTACCTGGTTGGCTTGGGCATCGACTGGCGTTCCGTGGGATTTGTGGCCGTCCTAGCCGTGATCTCACTGGTGCTGTTCTCGCTGGCTCCGACGCTGCGCTTCACCCTCTCGAGCGAGATTCGCGACGACCTGGCCGAGGGTGGACGGACTGCGGCCAGCAACACGTGGCGCCGCTTCGCAGCGAATCTCGTCATCGTGGAGCTGGCCATCGCTGTCGTGCTCCTGGCGGCCGCCGGTCTGTTGGGCAAGAGCTTCTATCGCCTGCTGCACGTCGATATTGGTTTCCAGAGCGATCACCTGGCGACGGTGCAGGTTGCGTTGCCGTCGAATTACTCCACCGATGCGCAGAAGGTTCAGCTGACGCGGCAGATCGTCAGCCGGCTTGAAGCGCTGCCCGGCGTGAAGTCCGTCGGCCTGACCAGCCGGATTCCGGTCACGTCGAATGGCAACACGACCTGGATTCGCATCGTTGGTCACCCGTATAACGGCGAGCACAACGAAACCAACGAGCGCGAGGTCAGCGCACAATATTTCCAAACGCTGCAGGCGCCGCTCATCAAAGGGCGCTTCTTCACCGACGCGGAAGACGCTTCCAAACCGAATGTCATCATCATCAACGAAGCGCTGGCGAAGAAATATTTCCCGGGCGAAGATCCGGTTGGGAAGCAGATGGGGGATAACCAGCTGACGCCCAAGTCGATTACCCAGGTCATTGGCGTCGTCTCGAACGTCAAGGAGGGATCCCTCGACGAGGAGACCTGGCCGGCGGTCTACTACCCATTCAATCAGAGCCCGGATGACTTCTTCATCCTGTTTGTTCGCACGACCCAGGCGGAAGAGCTGATCCTGCCGACCCTGATCTCTACGATCCACCGAGTTGATCCTGCGATCGCGACCTTCGACGAGGCGACGATGAACCAGCGCGTCAACACCTCGCCGACGGCGTACCTGCACAGCACCTCTGCCTGGCTGATTGGCGGGTTCGCCGTGCTGGCTCTGGTGCTGGGCGTTGTCGGCCTGTATGGCGTCATCGCGTATTCGGTCAGCCAGCGCACCCGCGAAATCGGTGTGCGCATGGCGCTGGGAGCACAGCGGGCCGCGGTGTATCAGCTCATCATGAGCGAGGCAGGATGGCTGACGGGTATCGGCATCGTGGCGGGGTTGGCGTGCGCGATCGGCGTGGCGGTGCTAATGCGCAAGTTGCTGTTCGGCGTGCAGGCTTGGGATGTGTCGACGCTGGCCGGCGTGAGCGCGCTTCTGGCATTGGCGGCGCTGCTGGCCAGCTACCTACCGGCCAGGAGGGCGGCCTCGGTGAATCCGGTGGACGCTTTGCGTGCGGAGTGAGCTGGAAAAGCGAAAGCGCGGAAAGGTGTGCCCTTCCGCGCTTCCAGAATTCCTGAGCCGCGTTTAGTAGCGATGCGGCAGTTTTTGTTCGGTTTCGACGGAACTCGTCAGGCATCCCACGACGTAGCTCACGACGATGACCCCTACCACAGTAATCGTGACCAGATCCAAGTGGCACCTCCCCCACCGGCGGCTGGCGCCGGCTATCTTTGTCCGCTTTCACGCCCCTTTAATGTTGTAGACCCTTGCGGAAAGCGAAAGTTGTGCATTGTTTGTAGCACGATTTCAATCTGGTTACAGCAAGAAAATTGAGGGCGGGGATAACTAGGTCGTACGTGGAGTGGCACTTGGCTAAAGCGTATGGAGCGCAGACTTCCCGGAGGTGGGACGTTGGAGCGCGTCGTGGCTAAAAGGTTTGGCTAAGCGCCGACTGCTAAGTGTGGAGTGCCGTTTTGCCAGGATCGCTCTCGGCAACGATCTTCAGCAGGGCGTCCGGACCATCGGCGCCGACGACATAGCGGTCGGCTTCGACTTCCGGCCACTCGCCATAGATGTGGCCGATGAAGACGATCTGGCCGGGCTGTTTGCCGTCGCGGAAGATGCGAATGATTTTGCGCGCGGTGGCTGTGGGCAGATGATGACAGACCAGCGCGACGTCGAACGGTACCTTTGCTTCGGCTGCTTCGACGGCCTCTTTCTCGGTCATCAGGGTTTTGACTTGGTGGCCGGCGGATTCCAGGATGCGCTGGCGTAGTAATGCGAGTTCCTGGTCAGTGCTGAGGATAAGAATTTTCATCGGGCAAATCCGTGTGGGGGCTGCAATAAGCTCTTGCGGAGGATATCAAAAAGACCGCCCGATGGGCATCGGAAATCGTTGAATTCAAAGTTAATCGGTCATTTTCTGCGGAAAAACTGGTCTGCGCCGGGCAAGTGTTTGACACGGTTTCCGTGTTATATTCGGCAATAATGTTGAATGCGTTTCTATGGTGGCTGCACGATCACGCCCTCTATCTTGAGGCGCTGGTGGTCGTCTTTAGTGGGCTGTTCGCGCTCTATGCCGACACCGTGCGGCACTTCCTGTCGCTGCCACCGCAAAAGCTGAGCAATTGGGTCCTGAAAGCGCGCCTGCTTTCGGTGAACTCCAAGCTCTTCAATCTCTGCGAATGCCATAACAACTCCTTCAATACGCTGGTGCATATCGCGCGCGCCTTCGTGTTCGTACTGCTGCTGATGGGCATGTTCCTGGGCGGCATTTTTCTGGAAGTTGTGGCAATCCGTTCGGCCAACCGCGCCGGCGTCGAGGAGGCGTATAGCCGCTTCCATGCCAACCTGGACATCTCACTGGCGCTGGTGTTCATCGTGGTGGTGTGCTGCCGCCTGCTGCTGCTCGGTGAGTTCCTCTACCGCCTGCGCAACTTCAAGGGCTACGATCACTACCTGATGGAGCACGTGGCCGAACTGGAAGAGAAGCTGGTAGTCGCCGAGAACTCGCGGGAGTCAGTTCCCGACTAAGCTTCATCAAGGCCTCGCTTGCTTCGCCCGCCGCGAGGGATTATGTCCCGCAAAATCATCGTTCACATTGCGGTTAGCGCCGACGGCTTCATCGCTCGCCCGGATGGCGCAGTCGACTGGCTCGACCGCCCGCGCCAGAAGGGCAACTACGGAATGGGCGCGTTTTACAAGTCAATCGACACAATCCTGTGGGGACGGAAGACCTGCGACATGGCGCTCGACTTCCAGAAGCGCGGTGTTGCGGGCTCGGCCTTCGATACGCGCGTGAAGAACTATGTGTTCACCCACACGCTTCCAGCAGCGCCGCCGCCGGCTGGCGTCGAGTTCGTGAATCGCCCGGTCAAAGGGTTTGCGGAAGAATTGCGCTCGCAGCCCGGGGAGGACATCTGGATGATGGGCGGCGCGGACATCATTGGCTCGTTTCTCGATGCAGGCGAGATCGACGAATTCGTCATGAACGTCATCCCGGTTTTTATTGGCGAGGGGATTCCGCTGATTGCGCCGCGTCATCGCACCGTGCCGCTGAACCTGGTCACCAGCAAGGCCTTCGAGGATGGTGTGGTCACGCTGCACTACTCATTAGACCGCTAACCGTTAGCTCGCAACCGATATCCTGCCGCTCGTCCCAAACCGAAGTGACAAGTTGCTGTTTTTCGTAGCATCCTTAGTGTAATGAGCCGTATCAGGATTCTGGCCAATCCGGGGCGTCTTTGGCTCGCACTCGCGTTGCTCGCTTTGAGCACCAGCGCCGCCGCGCAGGTGCAGCAGGCCGCGCTTGCGCCTCCACGCCCCCAACCGGAGACCACGTCGACGACCGGAGAGGTCTTGCCGTTGTATCGCGCGCTGCGCAACGTGGGCCTCGATCCCCAGGCGGTCTACAAGATTCGCGAAGCCGAGATCGATCGCGAGGATGTACACATCTGGTTGAACGACGGTACCATCGCCTTCACCCAGGCCGTCGATGGGCACATCACGGGCGCATATTTCGAAGGCGAGGGCGAAGTGCTTATCCGCCCGCCCGACCGCATGGAGCGCGCGTCGCTTGGCCTGTTTACTGACGCGGGTGTGCTGGAAGAGGCGTTCTCGTCGGCGTATCTGCGCTTCAACGACGACACCGCGAAGGACCTGAAGCCGTTTCTGCGTCCGCCGGAAGAGGCGGCTGACTTCGTTACACATAATGATGGCACGGCACGCACCCTGGCGCAGATTGATGCCATGCGGCTATGTATCTCGTTTACCAGTGCGCCGGCGGCGTCCGCTCCCGGCGAGCCTCCGCCGATTCCCGACCAGCTTCTGCATGCGCGCATCGCCGGCGAACACTATGGCGTCTTCGACGTCATCTTCGACACGCGGAGCCCCGAGCAGGTAGTTGTGGGCAATGCCTCGACGCACGAGGACCAGACCTACTACGACCTGTGGATGAGCTTCCCGATGAAATCGCTGCGCAAGGCCACGCTGTCGGACACGCGCTTCGGCGGTCCGGGCGGCCCGCTGTGGACGCCGCACATGCTGTCCATCAGCAAGTACACCATCAACGCCACGCTCGATCCTTCCCGCAACCTCTCGGTCGACGCCACGCTGGACATCGATGTGAAGCAGGGCGGAACCCGCATCATGATGTTCGAGTTGTCACGCTACCTGCAGGTGAAGCAGGTGGAGTTCGAAGGCAAGCCGATGGAGATCATCCAGAACGAGGCAGTCGAGGGCAGCGAGCTGTCGCGGCGCGGTAACGATACGATTGCCGTGGTCTTCCCATCTCCGCTGCTGGCGGGCGCGCACTTCCCTCTGCGGTTTACCTACGCGGGCTCAGTGCTGGCGGATGCGGGCGGCGGATTGTTGTATGTCGGTGCGCGCGGTACTTGGTATCCCAACCGCGGCATGGCCATGGCCGACTACGATCTCACCTTCCACTTTCCTGAGAACCTGACGTTGATCGCCACCGGTAAGAAGGTCTCTCTGGAGCGCGATGGCGCTGGATTCGTAGGGCACTGGGTGAGCGAGCAGCCGATCCCGATTGCGGGCTTCAATGTCGGCGAATACGTGGAGAACTCGGCCAAGGTAGGGAAGATTGAGGTCGATGCCTACGCCGCGCGTGGGAGCATCTCGCGGCGTTCGTCGCCGGACTCCGGCGTGTCACCGCCGCTGCTTTCGCCGCATGCGCCGGGAACGGTTGAACCTGTGCCGATGCCTCCGCCGCTGCAGAACCCGGCGAGCGTCGGTCAGTCGCTGGCTGATCGCGCGGCCGATACGTTGACTGAGCTGGCGCAAATGCTGGGGCCTTATCCCTACAGCACGCTGTCGCTCACGGAGAATCCCAGCGTCGAGAGCCAGGGATGGCCGAGCCTGATCTTCCTGTCGAGCTATGCGTATTTACTCCCAGAACAGTTGCGTGCGATGAGTCTGCCGGAGGCGGACGCCGTTATCTACAGCGAAGTGATGATGCCGCACGAGCTCTCGCATCAGTGGTACGGCGACCAGGTATCGTGGGCCAGCTATCACGAGCAGTGGCTGCTGGAGGCGCTGGCCAACTATTGCTCGCTGCTGCTGCTGGAGCGCTCGCATCCGGCCGACGTTGAACTCACGCTGGAAAATTACCGGCAGATCCTGGCCAGCCGTTCGCGCGAAGGCCGCCGCATGGTCGAAGCCGGGCCGGTCACGTTGGGCAGCCGGCTGTCGTCATCGCATTTTCCCAACGGCTACGAACTGATTGCCTACGGCCGTGGCACATGGCTCATCCATATGCTGCGCTGGATGCTGCGCGACGCATCGCGCACACCGGCGAATCCTGGAGGTAATGACACGGCGTTTCTCGGGTTGCTGCGTACGCTGGTCGAAAACTATCAGGGCAAGCAGATCACAAACGCCGATTTTGAAGCGGCCGTGGAGCAGGTGCTGCCGCAATCGCTGTGGTTCGAGAACCGCCGGTCGCTCGACTGGTTCTTCGACGGCTGGGTAAACGGCACGGCATTTCCGCAGCTTGAACTTTCCGGAACCAAGTTCGCGCATACGGCGCGCGGTACGACCGTGAGCGGCACGATTCAGCAAAATTCGGCGCCGTTCGATCTGGTGACGAGCGTTCCGGTGTACGGCGTCGTCGAGGAAAAGCCGGTTTATCTGGGCCGCGTCTTCGCTGAAGGCGCCGAGACGCGCTTCACCCTTCCAGCGCCTACGGGCGTGAAGCAGGTCGTGCTCGATCCCTACCACACAGTGTTCTCGCAGCCGTAAGGCGTGCGCCGCCGGCTGAAGCCGGCTCAGATTCTCATAGGGGACGCGGTACCCAGCGCTCCTGCGCTGGACTAAAGAGATGGCGTCCCGCCCTCCGACGGGACTTCCGAATCGTCTACACCTGCGGCTAACTTCCGTGATGAAACCGCCGCGGCTGTTGCGCTATCATTCCTGCGCTCCTCCTAAGAGGTGACAGTGACTGCAATACTTTCGCGCCGCAATTTTCTTGCGTCCGCCGGAATGGGTGTTGGCGGCCTGGTTCTGAATCGTGCGCCCTACGCACGAGCGTTCGACTTGTTCGACGAAGCGCAGCCCGGGCCTAAGCCGATCACGTTGCAGGCGACGACCCGAACGCTGGATATCAACGGCAAAGCCGCGACGGTCATGGGTTTGCTCCAGCCGAACGGCACGCAGGGGATCGAGTCGGTGGTGGATACGCCCTTTCGCGTGAACCTCGAGAACAAGCTGACGGTTCCGACAGCGATTCACTGGCACGGGCTCCATCCGCCGAATAACGAAGACGGCGTGCCCGGAGTGACGCAGCCGCCCATCCGCCCCAACGCAAGCGTCCTGTACGATTTCCCGCTGGTTCCCGCCGGTACGCACTGGATGCATTCGCATCAGGGCCTGCAGGAAGCCAGCCTGTTGGCCGCCCCGCTGATTGTGCACGAAAAAGGCGACGAGTCGCTCGACGAGCAGCAGATCGTCATCATGCTTGGTGACTTCAGCTTCATGAATCCCGATGAAATTTTCGCCAAGCTGCGCGCGGGCGCAAAGAAGGCGGCGCCGATGGCGATGAAGATGGGCGCGAAGCCCGACGCCAACGACTGGAACTACGACGCTTACCTGGCCAACGACCGCACGCTGAACGATCCCGAGGTCGTGAAGGTGGAGAAGTCCGGACGGGTAAGGCTGCGGATTATCAACGGTAGCTCAGGCACGAACTACTTCGTCGATCTCGGGTCGCTGACCGGCGAACTCATCGCCACCGACGGCATGCCGATCGAGCCCATCCGCGCCAGCCGATTTCCGCTCGCGATTGCGCAGCGTATCGACGTACGCATCCAGATTCCTGCCGAAGGCGGCGCTTTCCCGATCCTCGGGCTGCGCGAGCTGTCGCGCGAACAGACGGGCATCATCCTCACCACACCCGGGGCGACGGTCTCGCGTCTTCTGGTGCAAGCGGCGGATGCTACCGGCCTGCTGACCCTGGATCAGGAGAAGAGGATGGTTGCACGTCATCCGCTGGAGCCGCGCTCGGACCAGAGATCCTACGTGCTTACATTGGGCGGCAACATGGCGGCGTACTCCTGGACCATCGACGGGATCTCGTTCAACGTGAACGATCCGCAGTCGGAAAAAGCGGGCGTGATGGTGAAGCAAGGCGAGCGGGCGGTGGTGAAGTTCGTCAACGAAACACCGATGTCACATCCGATGCATCTGCACGGGCACGCATTCCAGGTGATCGACATCAACGGGCAGGCAATAAACGGAGCGGTGCGTGACACGCTTCTGGTGACCGGCAAGAGCAGCGTGACCATCGCCTTTGACGCCAACAATCCGGGGCTGTGGTATCTGCACTGCCATGTGCTGTGGCATTTGGCCGCAGGCATGGCAACGCTGGTGCAGTACGAGGCGTAGAAGTGGGTTGATGATCCTTGGAGTGAGCCTTGTATCAGGGCACGACTTCAGTCGTGCCGTAACGTGGGCAATAGAGATGGTGGCTTTAGCCTCTGCACAACGTATGCAGGGGCTGAAGCCCGTTTCGTAGAGAGGTTATACGGCACGACTGAAGTCGTGCCCTGACACAAAGCGCACGGCACCGGCATTCTTCGACCAACGGAAATGCAGAGCGGTCGACACCGTGAACATGACGACGGCATTGTCTTATAACTGCTGTGTGTCCCCCTCACCCCTGTCTCTGTAGTGGGTGGAAGGGTTCTACACAACCGGCTGCGCGACTTCGGCTAGCGGCTCCAGATGCGCGGTGAAGTGCCGTAGGAACGGCGCTTGGTAGGTCAGCTTCATGCCGCGGATATCCACCCGCCGCTTCCACACTGCCAGGATTACTTCAATCACATAGTCGATGTGGCTCTGCGTGTAGGTGCGGCGCGGAATCGCCAGCCGCACCAGTTCCATCTTCGCGGCCTGCCCGAACATTAGAGTGCCGATCTCGACCGAGCGGATGCCGCCTTCCAGATACAGTTCAGCCGCGAGCGCGACGCCGGGAAACTCGTCCAGCGGGATGTGCGGCAGGAAAGCGCGCGCGTCGAGATAGATGGCGTGTCCGCCCGGCGGCTGTACGATTGGTACGCCTTGCTCGGCGATGTGGTTGCCGAGATACGCCGTCGAGGCAATGCGATAGCGCAGATAGTCTTCTTCCAGCGATTCCTGCACGCCGACCGCGATGGCCTCGAGATCGCGCCCGGCCAGTCCGCCGTAGGTCGGATAGCCTTCGGTGAGGATCAGCAGGTCCTTTTCCTGCGCCGCGAGGATGCCATCATTGGTGCAGAGGAAGCCGCCGATGTTGGCCATGCCGTCTTTTTTGGCCGACATGGTGCAGCCGTCGCCCAGCGCAAACATTTCCTGCGCGATTTCCTTCGGCGTCTTGTCTTCGTAGCCGGGTTCGCGCTGCTTGATGAACCAGGCGTTCTCGGCGAAGCGGCAGGCGTCGAAGTAGAGCGGGATCCGATGCTTCTTGCATATCGCGCTGACGGCGCGCGCGTTCTCCATCGAGACCGGCTGGCCTCCGCCGGAGTTGTTGGTGATGGTGAGCATTACCAGCGGAACATTCTCGTGGCCGACGCGCAGGATGAGGCCTTCCAGCGCCGCCACGTCCATGTTGCCTTTGAAGGGATGCCAAGCCGCGGGCTGGCGAGCCTCGGCGATGGGCAGATCGACGGCATCGGCGCCGATGAACTCTATGTTGGCGCGCGTGGTGTCGAAGTGTGTGTTGTTGGGGACGACATCGCCCTTCTTGCAGGCCGTGCTGAACAGGATGCGTTCGGCGGCGCGGCCCTGGTGGGTCGGAATCACGTATTGGTAGCCGAAGATGTCCTGCACCGAGTCGCGGAAGCGCTCGAAACTGCGGCTGCCGGCGTAGCTTTCATCGCCGCGCATGACGGCGGCCCACTGCTCGGTGGACATGGCGCCGGTGCCGGAGTCCGTGAGCAGATCGATGAGCACGTCATCGGCGGGCAGCAGGAACAGGTTGTAGTGGGCGGCACGCAGCAGCGCCTCGCGCTCCTCGCGGGTGGTCCAGCGAATGGGTTCGATGCTCTTAATGCGAAAGGGTTCAATGATCGTCTTGGTCGGCATGGGGCTTTCCTCTTGCGTAAGCTCCATGCTCGGCTTCTTGTGACCTGGGATGCAGTGATGGGGGTCACAGAGCGGTGTCGCGGGTGCGCAAACGCCTGCGTTCTAAGAGATTGTCATCACGACGAGGGCTTCAGCCCGAGGAGGGATCTGCTTTGCAGCGTCTGCGGAAAATGCTTCCACTTGGGGGGGACAGCAGATCCCTCGCCAGCGCTCGTGATGACAAGTCGTTGTTTGTGACTACGTTGGCTCTCGTGGGCTGATGGCGCTTACGCGACTTTGCGCGACGTCACCGCGTGGTTGGCCAGTTCATTGGCTTCGCGATTCTGTTCGCGGGGGACGTGGGCGATGGAGAAGTCAATGCTGCGAGCGAGTTTGCGGCAGGTCCAGTTCAGCGAGTGCAGGCGCGGGCTGCGGCAGTTATACTCGCCGGTCATCTGCTTCACGACCACTTCGGAGTCGGAGTAAACCTGCAAGGTGCGGGCGTTGACAGAAACGGCGTGCTGCAAGGCTTCGAGGAGGGCGACGTACTCGGCGACGTTGTTGTCCTGGTGGCCGATCCACTTGGCGATACGGGTAGTCTCGCCGCCGGGGCCCTCGATGACGACGCCAATGCCGGATGGGCCGGGGTTACCGTGTGATCCGCCGTCGACGTAGGCTACCAGATCGGACATTCCGCTCCTGACTCTCCAAGATGAGGCACAACTCGCGTTTCGTCAAGAAACCGCAATGGTTCCCCAGATTTTCTACACTTTCGATGCGGCGTTCCTGTGAAAAAAATGTGAACCAGCGTTGAATATCATTTTTGCCCATTCGGGAACTCGGGTGAATTCTGTCGTTTGCGAAAAGAAATACTCACACAAAAATAACCGGCCATTGCACAAACCTTGGGCGTTGACATTTTTTCATCGTCCGGTAAATTGGCTTTCGTCGGCGGCAGAAAAGGACAGCAACTAAAAGTAGCTGCTTCGAAGTAAGCTGAGTGATCGGTTCGATCCGGGCGACCGGACGCAACCGCCAGACCCGAAAAAACCGACTGCGCTGCGAGGTGTCAGCCGGGGTCAGGAACCGCGAAAGCGGTGATCGCACAGAGGCTTTGCGGTACATGCTTCCGCGTCGTTGGCTCTCTCGCAGGAGCTGGCGGACGGAGCTTAACCAAGGCACTGCTTCTTGTCGATGGCAGAAAAGGACGGCAACTTCGCGTAGCCGCTCTAAAGTATGCCGGGTGATCGGTTCGATCCGGGTGACCGGAACAACCGCCAGACCCGAAAAAACCGACTGCACTGCGAGGTGTCAGCCGGGGTTCGGAACCGCGAAAGCGGTGATTGCTCAAGGGCTGTGACGGTACATGCTTCCACGCCGAGGGCTCCCTCGCAGGAGTTGGCGGCTAGAGCATAACCAAAGTCACAGCCTTTTCCGTTTCTAGCGGCATTTTCCGCCTGCGTCGCAGCAAGATCCCTACGCACATTTGAAACCCTTTATCCGGACACGATTATTGCGGGCAGAAGGTCAGTTTGGTGATCTTGGGTGGAGCGAGCCTTCGGCGCGCATTGAGCCAGCAAGTCGATGCGCGCTTTAGCGCCTGAGGTAATTGATTAGTCGCTTTACCTCCGCGGCTAAAGCCGCAATTTTGAACGGATCTCAGCTGCACGCCTGAAGGCGTGTTCCACCCAAGACCGGATGCGCGAGCGCATTTCAAATCGCCCCCCTCTTCTTTACTTTGCTTTTACTTAATTTGCTTTGCGCCGCCGCACCAGCAGCATGGTCTGGTCATCCTGCTGCTTGCCGAAGGCGAGCGCCAGCTCGCGCAGATGGCGGAAGATCTCGGGCAGCGGTTTTTCCGCCCACTGCTTCAGCCCTGACTTGATGGGCTCGATGCCCAATTCTTCGCCGCGCGCGTTTGCGGCCTCGGTGAGCCCGTCGGTCAGCAGCAAGAGAATGTCGCCGGGCGCGCACTCGATCGCGCGCGAGGTGAATGTCTGCTCGGGCAAAATCCCCATGGGAAGGTCGGCGGGATCGTACTCGCAGAGATCTCCGCTGGCGCGGCGAAAGTGTACCAGGGCAGGATGTCCGGCGAGCGACAGCATCAGCCGGCCCGCGTGCTGCTGAAGAAAACCCGCGGTAACGAACATGTTGCTGGTCTTTAGCGGATAGAGCGTCTGGTGCACGCCCTCCAGCAGCCCGGCACCGTCGCATCCGGCGATGATGCGGCTGCGAACGCTGGCCTTGAACATCGCCATCAGCACGCCCGGCGCGACCCCATGCCCAGAGACATCGGCGACATACGCTGTCCAGTCGTCGCCATGCGTGACTGCGTCGACCAGGTCGCCGCCAACCTCGCCACTGGGAATTGAGGCGCCGTAAATTTCATAGGCGCCCACGGTCATCTGAACCGCAGGTACCAGCGCCTGGTGAAGCTCGCGGGCCAGGGCGATCTCGGTGTGCGTACGGAAGAAACGCTCGCCTTCGCGGCCTGAGAAGAATAGGAAGAGCGAGTACGCCACGCTGAGCGTAACCACGCCCCCGATGCCAAGCAGGTTCAGCTGCGCGCCAATCACGGAGCCTGGCGGGACCAAAGCGGCTTCGTGCTGAAACATCCGGCTCAGTATCTCGAAGCCGCCAAGCTCCGCGACGATGATAAAGGGCATCAGCTTATATTTTTTCTGCAGCGCAGCGTAGGCGAAGAGCATAGCGAAGCCGCCCGAGAACAGCACACCAAGGAAGATGTGCAACGGGCTCAGCTGTACGGTCCGCATCATCAGGCTAAGGAAGCCCAAGGTCGCGAACAGGGTGAAGATGGCGCCGTAGAACATCGCCAGCGAGCGGGGAGGGACGCTCTTCCAGAATTCGCCGCGCTTGCGCGTGTGCGCACGGAACGCATCCCACTTTTGCTGGAAGACGCTTTGCACTGGAGCCCGTATCTTACCGTATCGTGAGCCGGTTTCAGCACACCGGTTGCAGGATGGATCGCTCCTCAATCTGAATGCAACCCGCCTCGTCGGCGAAGGCGAAATTCTGTTTCGCGCCTTCATCCTTCATCAGGGCCTCGCGATACCGTTCGTACGCGGCGAGGTCGGCGAAGTTGATCAACGCATAGGCAATGTTGGTTGCGCCGGCCAGCTTGGTCGGCAGGAAGTAGCCGAGCAACTCGCCACCGCAACGCGGGATAATCCTCGACCAGTTACGGGCGTACGTCTCGAAGTCGTTGTGCTTGTGGATGTCGATGGTGTAGCGAATGCAGACGGTGATCATGACCTCAAGTTAGATCGTCGCGTGGCGGCGATGTTTCAGAGTTCGTTGAACGATCGAATCACTGCACGGCGCGGCCCAGCAGGCGCGACAACTCACGCCTTCCGGCGAGCGAGACATGCACCGCGCGACTGTACTTGTCACGAGTGATCCAGCCCGAGGCTAGGAACTTGTCACACACAGCCGCACCCAGCGATCCGGCGAGATGATCGCGGCGTTCGGTCCAGTCTAGACAGCGGCGTGCGAAACTTCTGCGCGACCGTCGCAACGAGTGGACATCGATGTTCCATTTGCGCAGGAAGTGTTGGCCACGATGAGTGACGTGGTAGTCGCGCTCGCCGCTGGGCTCAAGCATGCCGTCTCTTTCGAAGAGGTCCATCAGCTGCACGGCAAGCTCTCCGGCCAGATGGTCATAACAGGTGCGGGCGTAGCGCAACGCCTGATTCGAATTGCCAGGTTGAAATTTGTCGGAAACAGAGATGACGCCCAGCGACTCGACGGCGTGCGCCACCTCGGGGCGGGCAATCGAGTAGTAACGATGACGCCCCTGCTGCTTGACCGTCAAAAACCCGCCGTCGATGAGTTGCGACAGATGCATGCTGGCCGACTGCGCCGAAACGCCGCCGATACGCGCGAGTTCCCCCGAAGGCAACGCTCGTCCGTCCAACAAGGCAGCCAGCATGGCAGCGCGCGCCGGATCGGCGATGAGCGCTGCCGTCGAAGCGAGAGTGTACTTGGCATTCATGCAGCCAGCATAAACGGTTTGTCGCAACCATGTTTCAGCGCGGGCTGAAATGTGGAAACCAATCATTCTGTGCGGCGTTGTCGCGTATCAACCAAGCAGCTCTGAATTGCTTCTAAGATAGTCATATGGGATTTCGTTCTGCCCTTGCGCGCGTATTATTTGTCGTTTTCCTGCTTTTGCCCGGCGCGATCCTTGCCGACACGGCAGCGTTCGATCTTCCCGGCCCACGTGTGGAAGTGCGCGTCAGCCGCGGCAACAAAGAACTGCCCATCGGCGACGTTCCGAATCTTCAAGTCGGCGATCGCCTGTGGGTACATCCTGATCTGCCAGATTCGCAGAGTGCGCACTATTTGCTGATCGTGACATTTCTGCGCGGCAGCACGAATCCTCCGCCGGAGAGTTGGTTCACGCGCATTGAAACCTGGAACAAGAACGTCAAGCAGGAAGGCTTGATGGTCACGGTACCCATGGGCGCCGAGCAGGCTCTGATGTTTCTTGCGCCAGAGACCGGCGGCGATTACGGCACGCTGCGCAACAACGTTCGCGGCAAGCCGGGAGCGTTCGTGCGTGCTTCACAAGACCTGAACCGCGCGGCGCTCGATCGCACACGTCTGGATTTGTATCTGAAGTCGGTGAAGCAGGTGTCGACCGAAGATCCCGACAAGTTGAAAGACGAGTCGACTCTGCTGGCCCGCAGCCTCGGCATCAAGATCGATGACGACTGCTTCAAGAAGCCAGTCGACGAGCAGGAGACCTGCCTGACGCAGAACTCGAATCAGCTTGTGCTCGACGATCCGCACAGCCAGTCGATGGCGGCACAATTGGCGTCGGGACCCGGTGCCGACCTGGTCGGACAGATCAGCGCGACGCCGTGGGCGGGTGCGGGTTACTACAGCGCATACGTAGGCGCGATCGTCGATGTCGTGCGGTTGATGACCAGCTTCCACACCGCTGAGTATCAATACATTCCGGCGCTGGCGCTGCCAAACCAGGATCAGCTGAACCTTCAGTTGAACGCGCCGCCGTCGTTTGCGAAGCCGAAGTCGGTGCTGGTGATCGGGCTACCTGCGATCGAGCCGCCGCAGCTTCCGCCGATGCACGCTGTCGATCCGAAGGGTGTGTATTGTCTGGAGGGCGCGGCGCTGGTGCTGCCCGTGCAGGGCGCGCCATTGGTGTATTCCACCAGCCTCGGACATGGCTGGATTCTCCATGCCTATTCGAAATCAGGCGCGTCGCTCGACCTTCCCGTGAAGGCTGACGCCTCGAAAGGCGGCTTCGTGCTCGATGCAAACCCGTACCGCACGGACAACCTTGATCCCAATCCTCCGGCGCCGCCGACGCTTGCCGACGTCGCAAAGCTGGGGCCTGACGTGAGTGGAACGTTGAAGGGGCAGTGGGGCTTCGACAAGTTTGAGGGGCCGACGTTCAGCCTGCGGACTCCGCGTGCTTCGGACTGGACTTTAGTTGCCGACGACAAGACTGCGCTGATTGTCGGCCGTGACGACACGCTGCACCTGAAGTCGGATCAGGCGGCGTGCGTGCAGGAGGTGACGGTCGAAGACTCCAAGGGAAAGAAGCTGAAAGTCACACACAAGCTGGACAAGCCCGATGAACTCCAGGTGCAGATCGCGTTGAAGGACGCGACGCCTGGCGCACTCAGCATGCAGGTCAAGCAGTACGGACTGACGAAACTGGATGACGTTTCTCTTAACACCTATGCCGAGGCCGGCCATCTGGATTCATTCAGCGTCAGTGCCGGAGACCATCAGGGGGTGCTGACCGGTACGCGTCTGGATGAAGTCGCGAAGCTGGAAGTCGAGGGCGTGCAGTTCACGCCGGGAACCTTGAATCGCACTGGCAGTCTGGATGAGCTGCAGATGTCAGCAGCGTCGTCGGCTGACGTAAGCGCGCTGAAAGTTGGCGAGACGCCAAGTGCGCATGTCACGCTAAAAGACGGGCGTGTGTTGAATCTCGATGCCAAGGTGCAGTCGCAGCGACCGAAGGTCGCGTTGATCAGCAAGAGCGTTCAGCCGGACGCATCGGCTTTGTCGCCGATACAGCTCCAAGGCGACAACGAGCTTCCGCAGAACGCGACGCTCGCGTTTTCGCTGAAGAGCGAAGTGCCTGCGAGCTTTCCGCATGACGAGATGATCGAAGTCGGGACCAGCGATGGTTCGGCGAGCGTCGTGCTGAGTTTGGGGGACGGAACGCTGACGCTACAGGACTCGCAAACGGTGCTGGCCACGCTGGATCCGAAGAAGCAGTTGGGACCGTCGGCTTTCGGTCCGTTGCATTTCCGCCCGGTGGGTGCCAATGGCGAAAAGGGTGATTGGCAGCCTCTGGCCACGCTGGTGAGATTGCCGGCGCTGGCGGAGTTGCGGTGTCCAAACTCTACTGACAAGCAATGCACGCTCAGCGGCTCGGCTTTGTATCTGCTCGACTCGGTGTCGACCGATCCACAATTCCAGGAGAGCACGCCGGTGCCCGAAGGTTTTGCGGGATCGACACTGAACGTGCCTCATCCAAATGGGCAGGATCTCTATGTAAAGCTGCGCGACGATCGCTCAACGGTGAACAAGCTGGATCTGCCGGTCTTACCCGAGCAGTAGCTACGCAGCGCGCGGACGCGGGAATTTCTTCCATGCGTCCGGATTGCGACGGGCGATGTCGGCGTTCAGTACGGTGGCAAAGCCTACCCAGGCGGCGTAGGGCACGAAGCAGAGCGCGGCGCCCGCATCGACCTTGCGCGCCGTCGCGATGTAGCGCAGGATCATACTCTCCAAAGCGATGACGTCAGCAAGCGCGCGTACCGGTCGATGCTCGCCGAAGAACAGCTTGGTCCATTCGGCATTCGAAGCGAGCTGGGCCGCCCACAGGCGCAGGGCTTTGGAGCGCTCGGGCGAATCCTTCTCCTGCCACACGCGCCAACCCGAGATCGCCATAAGGGTGTAGAGCGTGCCCCACGCAATCGGGAAGACGTAATTAGGCGGATTGTAGTTGGGCTTCTCCAGCCGGCTGTACCACAGCCTGGTGCGAGCGTCTTTCGGGCTATAGCGCGATCCGAACCAGGCAGCGCCGGCAACCGCCGCGCCGAATCCGGCCAGGGCGAGTAGGGATTTGGTTTTATTTGCTGTCATAAGTTGTCGTCCCCAAGTCTCTTCATTCTCCTCGTAAGAGTGCGGGAGCGAAGAGAGATGTTGTACCGTCTGTCTGCAAAAGTTTGGGAGCTGACAGCGTAATGTTATAGTAGTGAATATCACTACTCGGAGAACCGTATGGGCAAGGTCGTATCCGCTGCCGACGCGAATCGGCAATTTTCACGACTGTTGAGAGAGGTTGGGGAGGGACAGAGCTATGTGGTAACCAACCATGGCAAGCCCGTCGCCCAGATCACTCCGATCGCTAAACACGGAAAGCTAGCCGCCAAAGCTAGAAGTGCGTTGTTTTCCCGGTTGCAAACGCAGCGAGTCGTCGATGCAGGTCGCTGGTCGCGCGATGAGCTCTATGAGGACCTCGGATGAGGATTGCCCTGGATACCAACCTGCTGGCCTACGCCGAGGGCGTCAATGGAGCTCAGAGGAAACAGGTCTCCCTGGGAGTTGTTCAAAAGCTAAGCACGGAAGACATTGTCGTACCGGTGCAGGCGTTGGGCGAACTGTTTCATGTGCTGGTGCGGAAAGCGGGCCGGACACCCGTGCGAGCCCGCACCGCGGTGCTCAGCTGGTATGACGCTTTCGCTGTCGCGGAAACTTCAGTCGCCGTGGTTCTGGGCGCGACAGATTTAGCGGCAGCCCACCGGCTTAGTATCTGGGATTCCGTGATCGTTTCGGCTGCGGCTGAGGCGGGCTGCAGGCTGCTTATCACCGAGGATCTGCAGGACGGCTTTACTTGGCAAGGCGTTACGGTCGCAAATCCATTCGCCAAGGTTCTGCATCCACTGCTGGATTCGTTGCTCAACTAGCTTCGACGCTGCAATTTTAGTGGCATGCGGTTTTGTGAGCTAAGTCATAGCTGGGGGTGACGGCCAGTGGCTAACCTCGAAGCATGAGCAGTTGCCGTATTCCGGAGATCGAGGATGTTTCGGCATCCGTCACAGATGTTCCCGGCGAAGAGCGAACCGCGAGAAGCGAAGCGCGGCCGAAGAAGAAACTCATCCGCCGCACTGGCCGGGATTATTCACAGCAGCTCCGCCTCTCAGTGCAGTTGGCTTTTCTGGCGCTGAATGTCTGGATTGGAGTGCTGTTTTACCAGTGGGTGCGCTGGGCGGAAACGGCAGGGCAGACGCTGGCCGTCGAGCGCCCAGCGGGAGTCGAGGGATGGCTGCCCATAGCCGGACTGATGCAGCTGAAGTACGTCGTGGTTACACACCAGTGGCCGGCGATCCATCCTGCGGGGCTGTTCCTGTTTGTCGCATTCCTGCTGATCTCGTTTCTTCTGCGCAAAGCGTTTTGCGGCTGGCTATGCCCGCTGGGAACGCTGTCGGAATATCTCTGGAAGCTCGGCCGCTACACCTTCCGCCGCAACGTCACGTTGCCACGTTGGCTTGATATCCCACTGCGTGGGATGAAGTACCTGCTGCTGGGATTCTTTGCCAATGCGGTCGCGAGCATGTCGGCGGAAACCATAGGAGCGTTTCTGGCTGCTCCCTATGGACTGATCGTCGATGTCCGCATGCTCAACTTCTTTCGCTTCCTTGGCGGGACGGCCGCGTTCGTGCTGCTAGGCCTGATCCTCGCGTCGCTGTTCGTCCAGAACTTCTGGTGCCGCTACCTCTGCCCTTATGGCGCGCTGATGGGGCTGGTTTCGACGCTAAGCCCGCTTCGCATTCACCGCAATGAGGCTACTTGTATCGATTGCGGCAAGTGCGCCAAGGCCTGCCCGGCATCGTTGCCGGTCGACAAGCTAGTGCAAATCCGCTCGGCCGAGTGCATGGCATGCATGGAATGCGTGGCCGTTTGCCCGGCAAAAGACACGCTCGTGTTCGCGGCACCTCGGCACAGGATCGTTCCCGCCTGGGGTGTCGTCGCGGCCGTCGCCGTGGTCTTTTTCGGATTGGTCGGGTACGCCAAGCTCAGCGGCCATTGGGAAACACGCCTGCCGCAACAGATCTATTTCCAACTGGTGCCGCAAGCCAGCGAAGCGCAGCATCGGTAGGAGTTTGTCACCCCGAGGAAGGCTTCAGCCCGACGAAGGATCTGCGGTTCGCCGACTTCGAATCCGCTGCCGACAGACCGCAGATCCTTCGCTTTGCTCAGGATGACAAATCGATAGAAGTCCCAACTGTGATGTTGCAGGAGTCGGAAGGCCAACGGTCCTCGCCATTTTGCGCTTTCGTAATTTGCGCGCAGCCCTCACAATGTTGTCCGCGAGTTGTACCTCAGGGTAGGACACATGGACTCACCTTTATTTGGCACGCTCTTCGTCTGCGGTTCAATGGTTGTTTCGGTTGTGGGACTGGTGGTGGTTCGCCGATTCGTCAATCTGGTCTGGCTCAAGAAGCATCACGAAATCGCCAGCTACTTCTTTCTGATGATCGGCACGCTCTATGCCGTGCTGATCGCGTTCGCGATTTATGTGGTCTGGACGCAGTTCCAGGACGCGGGAGCGAAGCTGGAGGCCGAGGCCAACGCCGTGGGCGATTTATCGCGGATGGCTGCCGGCCTGCCCGAACCGCAGCGCGCTCAGGTCCGCGACGCTCTGCTCGACTACATTCACGCCGTGCTCGACGACGAGTTTCCCGCTATGGCGGAGGGCCGCGAAAGTCCACGCACCTGGGCCGCCATGCAGCGCCTGATGGATGTGTATACGAAGGCGGAGGTCGGCAACGTCAAGGACCAGGTGTTCACCACCGAATCGCTGAAACACCTCAATGAGCTCTCGAATTTTCGCCGATCGCGCTTGTTCACCAGCCGAGGCACTGTGCCGCAATTGCTGTGGTATCTACTGTTCGGCGGCGGCGCAGTGCTCGTGGCATTTACGTACTTCTTCGGCCACGAGAGCGTGGCCTGGCAGGGGGCCATGACCGCGGCGCTAGCTGGAACGCTGTCGTTCAGCTTGTACCTGATCATCGCCTTCAATGGGCCGTTCGACGGATCGACGCGCGTCAGCCCAACGCCCTATCAGGTAGAGCTGCAGCACGTCTCGGCTCGTTATTGACCAGAGCTATTTCTGCGACTGCTTGCCGGGGCTGGCGATGATGCCCTTGGTCTCGAATAGAGTCGGCGCCATGGCGGTGTTGTAGCTGGCTGCGGTGATGAAGCGTTGATTCGACATCTCGCCGTTGCGGTTGCGGACCGTGCTGTACGGCGTCTGCACGCCCTGGATCAGCTTGTAGTTGCTGAAGATGACGGACTCGTCGTCAAACTGGCGGTCGACGGGATCACGCCAGCTGTAGGCCACACGTACTGGAAGCCGGGTCTGCGAGTCGATGGAGATGGTCACACTGTCGTTGTCGCCGTTGAGCACCGTTACCTGGTCGGCGAGATTGCGCTCCACCATCGCAGTTCCGTCGTAAAGGAGCATGGTCTTCGCCGCGGGCAGCCACTTGCGGACGACCCACTCCAGAGAGTGATTGCGGCGGCGAAGGTAGTCTTCCATTTCCTTCGGATCCTGCGTGGTTGTGCCTTTGTAGGTGATCTCGTAGCCCTGATCGCCGGTGAACAGTTCGGTGACGTCGCGCTGCTTGGTCAACTCGAGCCGCTCCTTGTCGGGCCACTCCCAGAAGCGCCAGAACACCGTGCCCATTCCGCTCGGCTGGCCGTGATAAAAGCCGTAGGTCCGGCCCTCGCTCTGCATGTTCTGGATGTTGAGATAAGCGTCGCCTCCGAGTGCGCGAATCATCTGGTTGAGCAGGTCGTAGGCTTTGTGAACGCTTTCGTCCTTGGAGGAGGCGAACTGCGCGGTGGGCCACGTGGAAGGAGCGGAGGTCGCCACTGGCGCGCTCGGCGCGGTTTGCGGCTGCGAGGTTTGCGCGAATGTTGTTGCGAGCGAGGCGACAGCGAAGACAAGGAATGTGGCGGCCCTGCGCATGGGAGATATTCTACGCGGTTCCTTGCGGAAACTTTGAAGTGTCATCCCGACCGAGGGCCTTAGCCCGAGTGGAGGGACCTGTTGCTCGTGACAACAGCGGGTCCTTCGACTGCGCATCCGTACGCCCAGATCCTTCGCTCGCAAAGGACGCTCCCTAGGGGATGACAACTCTTTCAAGCGCGGGCGCTTCGCTCAGGATGACATTGTTGGATTGCGGTGGCAGCTACCGCTTCTTTCGTTTTTTGCCACGCTGCGGCCGCTCTTCGACGATCGCAAACTGTATCCGATGTTGCGCGCGGTCGAGCCGGTCGACCAGTACGCGCACAGGGTTGCCCATCGCATAGATCTTGCGGTTGCGCTGGCCGATGATCTCGCGCGTGTTCTCGTGGTACAGGTAGCGGTCGTCGGTGAGCGAGGCGAGCGGCACCAGTCCTTCGATGAACATATCGTTGAGTTCGACGAACATGCCGAACTTCGTTACGCTGACGATCAGGCCGTCGAACTCGTCGCCCACGCGGTCTTCCATAAACTTCATCTTCTTCCACTCCATCAGCTCGCGTTCGGCGTCGTCGGCGCGGCGTTCCGACTGAGAAGATTCTTCGGCGATATCGTGAAGCTCGTCTTCCGCGATGGGACCGGAGAGGTGTGGACGTTCCGAACTACCCCGCCCAAGCAAAGCCGGCTTGGACGGGGCCCCCCCCAGTTTGGATTTCGAAGCCGGCGCCGATTTCGAACTTTCAGAGTGCGCCATTCGAGTTTCGTTTGCTCGGGTCAGTCTCTTTGACCACGGTGATGGCGTTTCGCTATGCGCCACTCCACCAACGCCGACCGGCACGCCATGGTCTTCGCGCTCGGCGGATTCGTGCAGCACATCTTTGAGAATGCGATGCACGATGAGGTCGGGATAGCGGCGGATGGGCGAGGTGAAATGTGTATACGTGGGCGCGGCGAGGGCGAAGTGGCCTTCGTTGACTTCCGAGTAGCGAGCCTGCTTCAGAGACCGCAGCATCAGGTACGACAGGATGCGTTCTTCAGGCTTGCCGGCAATCTTTTCGGTCAGCTTTTGATACATGCGCGGCGTGATATGGACTTCCTCAGGGATCTCAACGGTCTTGGCGCGCTGGCCGCTGCCATAGCGCTCGCGCCTTTCGGCCTTGAACTGCACGCGTTTTACTGGCAGTGGACCGACTCCGAGCGAGTAGCCGAACTTCGCCGCGATGTTCTCGAAATCGTAGACTCGCTTGGGATCGGGCTTTTCGTGGATGCGGTATAGCGAGGCGATGCCTTTGTTTTCAAGATAGCTGGCCACGCACTCATTGGCCGACAACATGAACTCCTCAATGATCCGATTGGCGATATTGCGCTCCGAGCGCGTGACGCTCTTCATCAGGCCATTCTCGTCGAACTCGATGACCGGCTCAGGCAGGTCGAAGTCGATGGAGCCGCGGCGCTCGCGTTTGCGGTTGAGGATCATCGCCAGTTCGCGCATTAGTTCGAAGTTGTCGACTAGCCGGTGGTAGTGCGTGCGCTGCGCCGGGTCGCCTTCGAGGATCAGGTGGACGTTGGTATACGTCATGCGCTCGGCGGAGCGGATCACGCCCTCGTTCAGCGTGTAGCCAACGATCTCGCCCTGGTGATCGATTTCCATCACGCACGACAGCACCATGCGATCGACCTGCGGCCGCAGCGAGCACATGTCGGTGGACAGCTCAATCGGCAGCATGGGAACGGCACGGTCGGGGAAATAGACCGAAGTGCCGCGGAGACGGGCTTCCAGATCGATGGGCGAGCCTTCGCGGACGTAGTGCGCGACGTCGGCGATATGCACATGCAGCTCAAAATTCCCGTTCGACAGGCGGCGAACGAAGACGGCGTCGTCGAAGTCGCGGGCGGTTTCGCCGTCAATCGTGACGATTGGCAGCGAGCGGTAGTCCTGCCGGTGGTGAAGCTCGCTGGCGTGGATGACCGGATCGAATTGCTGAGCCTCCTGCAGCACCTCGACGGGGAAGCGGTGCGGCAGGTGGAACTTGCGGATCATGATTTCGACGTCGACGCCGAAGTCGTCTTCGTAGCCGAGGATTTCGACGACGCGGCCGCGTGGGTTGCCGGTGGACGAAGGCCAGTCGGTGATTTCGACTTCGACGACCACGCCCTCAAGATCGGTCCACTCGTGACGTCGGGCCTCGGAGCCGAGGACGCGATCACGGGATTGTCTACGGGACGCTTTCTTCCCCTTCGTCGCCGAATCAACGAAGGGTAGGTTGAGTGGATCACCCGGATCCCACCCTCTCGCCAAATTCGGGCGTGAAGGATGGGGCACCCGTTCTTGTTCCTCGTCTTGTTTCTCGCCGCTGGGCCACTCCAGGCCCTGGGGAATGACGATCTCCTGCGTGACTTTCTCGTCAATTGGGGTGACGTAGTTATTTCTGGGGCCGTGATGGAAGGTGCCGACCACGGTTGGGTTG
The DNA here is from genome assembly GCA_035482295.1 of Verrucomicrobiia bacterium. Classification (GTDB taxonomy): domain Bacteria; phylum Acidobacteriota; class Terriglobia; order Terriglobales; family Acidobacteriaceae; genus Bog-257. The sequence continues at coordinate 13,696 of DATHQX010000161.1, read as the reverse complement.
CCGCGGGTAAGCACCCGCAGGATGCGACCTTCGGCGCGGCCATCATCCTTCTTGCGACCGAGTTCGACCAACACCTGGTCGCCGTGCATGGCTGACCCTATAGCGTTAGGCGGAATGAAGATATCGCCTTCGAGAGTGCTGCGCTGCGCGGCATTGGGAATGACGAAGCCATAGCCGTCGCGATGCATGCTGAGGCGGCCAGCGACGAGATTCTGGCGGGCGGCCGCGTGCTCTGCCAGGGTGTAGCGGTCGCGGCCGGTTTCGATCAGTCGGGCGCTCTTGACCAGGGCCTTCAGTCGCTCTGCCAGTTGCTGACGTTCCTGGCCGCGTAGGCTCATTTCGCGGATGAGCTGTTTATATCCAGCCGAGTGGCTTGGCTGGCGTTCGATGTGGCGGAGGATGGTTTGGTCGGTCAGCATTTTCTAAATCAGTGGTCAGTGGCCAGTTGCCAGTCTGTGATCCGCATTGCCACGCTCAGCATGACACAGTACATCAGCCGTCGGCTGTCAGCTGTGAGTCTATCCTTGCTCCGATTTTGCGATTCTTGCGAGTATCCTTTGGTCACCACTAGCCGAAGCTTGATTGAGTACTGGCTTCTGACCGCTGGCTACTGGCCACTGGTTGTAGTTCCTTTCTCCTAGTCCGTTCCCTCATTGCCAACTGAGACAGCGGGAAAAATCACGTAAGGGTATTCCCTGATATAAGAAGTCGCTGTATGGTAGCAATAATTACATCGCAATCTGCCCGGCGACGTGCGCTCGAGCTGGCGATGAAGTCCGAATAACCGCACCAAACCAGCAGGTCCTGAAGAAGAGCTGTGGAGTTTCGGTTTGGCAAACGAAGTGCCTCTCCAAGCACTTAATACTTCAGAAAGGATTTTGAGTACACATCATGTGGAAGCCTACAAATGCACCCTCACCCTCCCCGACCCCTAGCCCTGAGCCGCAGCAGCGGACGTTTACGCCTCCGGCAGAGCCGCTGAGCGCTCCGCGCCCGGCCGCAGCCCCCCTGAACACCCAGGAGCAGGCGACGCTCGGCAAGTCGCTGGTCATCAAGGGCGAGGTTACAGGTTCGGAATCGCTGTATATTGACGGCCGCGTGGAAGGGTCGATCAACCTGCCCGGCAACCGCGTGACCGTCGGCCGTAACGGTGTCGTCTCGGCCAACATCTCGGCGCGCGAGATCGTGGTGCTCGGTAAGGTCCGCGGCAACATGACCGCCAGCGATCGCGTCGACATCCGCGGCGAAGGCTCCCTGACCGGCGACGTGGTAGCGCAGCGCATCAGTATCGAGGACGGCGCTTACTTCAAGGGTGGCATCGACATCCGCAAGCCCGGCCAGAAGGTGAATGGCGAGGCCAAAGAGAGCGCGTCGGCTCCGGCCAGCGAACCCTCCAGCGCAGTGGCAGCGCGGGCGTAACGATTCCCGCAACAGGACAAGCGCCCGGTTGGCCCAAAACCGGATGGAACAGCTGTCCTTGGTGAATCCACCTGTTGACTTCGTCGCAGGGTGGCATCAGTCTCTGGATTGAGGGCGGTCGCTGCGCCGGCCGCCCGATGTTCTGAGGCAGAGGTTGCGTCATGTGGGACCGAATCCTCGAGTTGCTCCCCGTAGGCTGTCGTCACCGTCACATGTCGCTCCCATTCTCCAACTCCTCCGCGCGGAAGAAGTCGTCCGACTCCTGGGAAACGACCTCCAATGAAAGCTCGCGGCCCTATGTCGTGTGTCTGGATTGTGGCAAGCATTTCGACTACGACTGGGCGAATATGCGGGTGGTGAAGTAAGGCAGTTGTCAGTGGCCGGTTGTCAGCCACGACGGCGTGATTAATCCTGGCCTCTAATCCCTAACCCCTGGTTCCTTTTCTTACGGTTCCACTCCGCCGGTCGTGCGGTCAACCATCGGCTCGGGTTGCGTCGCAGCAGCGGGTTTCTTCCTTCGCAATTCACCTGGCAGATTCGACTTCGTGATCCACAAGCCAAGCGCGATCGCCGCCACCCACACGCTGGTGATCACCGCGAGCGAAATCAAATCCGTCTTCAGGCTTCCCCTCACGGCAAAGTAGCGGCCCACCGCGAAGGCCGCCCCTCCGGCGAGAATCGCTGTGACCAGCGCCTTCAACAGCTCACCCCAAGGGAGATCTCCCAGCGGGACCATCTTCTTGCGATTCAGCAGCCAGGCCAGGACGACGGTGTGCATCAGGATTCCGACATCCGACGCAGCCGCCAGACCAGTCACGCCGAACTGATGGAAGAAGCTGCGATAGATCGGAAGCGAGAGCACGACGATGATGGTGCTGGCAATCATGGGCGTCAGGGTGTTGCCGGCCCCGTAGAAAGCGCGTGCGTACTGCGCCTGTGCGCACCATAGCGCCAGCGAAAGTGCGAACCAGAAGAAGTAAGTTGCGGTTTCCTGTGCGTCGGCGAAGGTGAAGTGTCCGTGGCGGAAGGCCAGGTCGATGACCGGAAGCGCTGCGGCCATCATCCAGCCTGACGCCAGGAACGCCGCAGCGGAAATACGGTAGACCGTTTGGTTGACCGTGTCGGCGAAGAGCTTGCGCTTACCCTGCTCCCACAGCGATGCGAAGAACGGCATCGAAGCTTGACCGGTCGCCTGTCCGAGAATCGAGATGGGCACCGCGAACAGCCGCTTGGCATAGTTGAGGCGCGAGATGTCGCCGGCGCCGCCAGAAGCGAAGTAGCGCAGGATCCAGTCGTCAGCCGAAACCAGCGAGACGCCAAGCATCAGCGGAATCGAGAGCCGCACCCACTCGCGGAAGCCGGGATTACGCCAGTCGAAGCTGAAGCCGTAGCGCAAGCCGCCCTGCGCTGCGCCGATGGCGTTGATGAGGAACGGGCCGAGGAACGCTCCGGCCAGCGCGCCCCAGGCAAGCGACTCGATGCCGAGGTACTTCGCTCCCACAACGCCGCCAAGAATGATGAAGACGTTGTAGAGCGCCGGGCTGAGCGCCGGATAAAGGAACATCCGTTTGGCCAGCAGGACGGCGGAAACGATTCCGCCGGCGTAAAAGAAGATCTGCCCGGGCAGCAGGATGCGTGTGAGGTGGACGCAGAGTTCAACCTGGTCGGGCGCGAATTTGGGGAAGACCAGGCGCACCAGTTGCGGTGTAAAGATCTCGAGGAAGACGGTGCCGATACAGAGCACCGCGCTCATGATGGTGACGGTAACGTTAAACGCGTGCTGTGCGCCCGCCTCGTCATCGCGCGAGACATGGCGCGTGTAGATCGAGATGAACGTGATCGATGCGGTTCCGCCGGCGAGAATGTAGTTCAGGAAGTCCGGAATCTGGAAGGCAGCGAAGTAGGCGTCAGTAGAGTGCCCGGCGCCGAAGGCCCAGGCGATGTACATCTCACGCAGATAGCCCAAGGCCCTGGAGGCCAGCACGGAGCCCATCAGCAGAACGGTCGCCGAAAAAGCCGAGTGCTGATGCGAAGGCCGCAAGACGCGCAACAGCCGGGCCGCAAAGCCGGAAGGGTTTGCGCTGGAGTTTTGTGCGGCTGAAGACGGCATCCGACTGCGATTCTACACGGCGGAAGGAGGATTTCCGGAGCGGGAAACCCAGGCCGGCATAATCTCCAGAAGTCCGTCGAGGTGCCTGAGAAGGCCGGAAGATTTCGATCTAATTTTTCATCGCCGCAATGGCAAGGATTGCGAGCTCCCGCAACCGCCTGTCAAGTGCTCGCCGATCACCTTGTATTTCCGGGTCGTGTTTGGCCCCCTCAGCTGTTCGTATCAAGATGTGAACGAGCTGTTCCACTGTTAGTCCCTGTGGAGGCCTTCCGATATCGCCCGCTTTTTCAAGCGATCGCAAAAACTTTGCCAGCCGATTTTCGTATTCCGTATTGAAATCACCGATCCTCGTCCGCGCCAGCTTGGAGAAAGTCTCTTTGAGCTCCGGCATATGCTCAGACTTGCCGAAAAATTCAAATCCCATTCCAAAGTAAGCATCGAGTAACCCGGTCAGCCGCTCAACTGCCGTGCCATCGGCATTTTCGGCAGCGGCGCATCGTTGCCGCACCCGGTCCGCGAGATATTCCAGGATTGCCAGAAAGACCGCCGCTTTGTTCTCAAAGTGCAGATAGACTGTACGCTTGGCCACCTGTGCCACACGGGCAATCTCGTCAACTGATGTCTTACGATATCCGTACCGGGTAAACAGCTGCAGACCCGCCAACACAATGGCATTTGGCTTAGCGGAACCACCCTCCCCATCACTGCTTTTTTTCTGAACCCTTTTCATGGGCAACCCATCCAACTAACACCAAGTATACCACAATCGAATATACGGTATACTAGGTTGATGAGAATGATTTCGGCCAATGGATAAGCGGGAGTCACTCATCGCGAGTTGAGGAATCGATGAACCGAAGACGTTTGGTCATTTTTGTTGCTGTAATTCAGTCTGTTCTCTGGTTGACGCACTGTCTGTTGTATGAAACTTGGACATTTTCATCCGCGGGGAGCGATAAATCCCAGGCGTTCTGGATCAAACTCATCCTCACCATCTTGTCGGTGAGCTTTGTCGTGGCGTCGGTCCTCGTATTTCGTTACACAAACGCTATTGTGAGAGCGATTTACCGGGTTGCCGCGGTTTGGATGGGCCTATTCAGCTTCCTGCTTCTGGCGGCGGCTTCCTCCTGGATGCTCTTCGGAATAACGCGGCTAACCGGGCTTGACATGAACTTTCATCGGACCGTGGAATTGTTGTTCGGTGTTGCCGCCTTGGCCGGACTCTACGGGCTTTTCAACGCAAGCTGGACGCGAATCACGCGAACCACAGTACAGCTCGCGAACCTACCGGAGGCTTGGCGTGGGCGACGAGCAGCACTGATCAGCGATGTACACCTGGGACCCGTCCGAAACGGCGGTTTCTTGAGGCGAATGGTGACGAAGATCCTGAAAGAGGAGCCGGACGCAATCTTCATCGCCGGAGATCTTTATGACGGAACGGCGATCGACGCGGAGCGAGCGGCGGAGCCATTGAGTAAACTCGTGGCTCCACAGGGCGTCTATTTCGTCGCCGGCAATCATGAGGAATTTGGAGACGACAGTAAGTATTTGCATGCCATTGAAGCCGCCGGAGTGCGCGTCCTCAGCAATGAGAAAGTAGATTTAGATGGCTTGCAGGTTATCGGAGTTCCCTACCGGGATGCGACGAAGAAGGAACAGTTGGCGTCAGCGTTACACGGGATTGGCTTGGATCGCGACCGCGCAAGCATTCTGCTGACGCACGCGCCTGACCATCCAGACATCGCGGAGGCGGCCGGCATTTCTCTGCAATTGTCAGGGCATACGCACGTGGGACAGTTTCTACCCTGGAGTTGGATGGCGCGACGAATCTACCGGCAGTTTGTGTATGGCTTGAGCCGCATCGGCAAAATGCAGGTTTTCACGTCAAGCGGAGCAGGAACGTGGGGACCGCCGCTCAGGCTGGGATCGAATCCCGAAATCGTCCTGCTGGAGTTTCAGTAAGTTCAAAATATCGCTGAGATAAACGTCTCAACGTCGCCCGGCGAAGAGTTGCTTGTAACCCTTTTCGCAACACTTGCCCAGTGCGAATGCAGCGCAGCGGGGCGCCCCGTCAAGCTAGATGGAGAGTCATAGACTCGAGCAATTCCTTGATGCCGTTCCAGCCAATTTGCACGCCAATACAAACGAGAAGAAATGACGACAATTTCGTGATTACCATTGTCCCGTTTCGTCCCAGCGTTCGTGCCAGGCGGTCGGCAAATCCATAGCACAGGAAGATGCTAAGCGCGATGAGCGCAAAACCAACAAGCGCCGTCAGAATTGTCAAAGGATGAAGAGCGTGACGCCGTGCAGCATTTGCCCCAAGTGTAATGGCTACGGAAATCGATCCTGGGCCCACGGTCAGCGGCAAGGTTAAGGGGTAGAATGCGCGACGAAAAACGTCCTGTGACGCAACGTTCTTACGAGCACTCTTATCGCACCCTTCATCGTTTTCCATCAGCGTGGCCCACCCCATCGCCACGAGAATCATCCCTCCGCCGACTTGTACTACGGGAAGCGAAATTCCAAAGAAAGCCAGGATGTAGGTACCGACAAAATACGAGCTAACCAACAGCACGAAACTGTCGGCGGCGATTCGCAATGACAAGGCTCTTCGCGCTTCCGAGCCGTATTCACCGGTGAGAGCCAGAAAAAATGGGCTACCTCCGATTGGGTCCACAATAGGGAAGATGGCACTGAGAATAAGAAGCAGGCCCTTCGTCGCTTCAAGCATGCGCCAGACCTCTCTCCTTTACTCTACCAATACTTTCTCGGTACGGAGCGACGCCCTGTACACGAAGCGAAACCGAGTTGCCCTAGTCAGGAGACGGTGGCCAGCACGGACCATGGTCCGCGTAGGTTATACTGCGGTTTGCAAGGCAGTATGCTCGGTTACTTGGGATGATGCGCCAATGAAAAAATCTGACCACCGGGAGCAGTCGGTGCGAGGGCGATGGCTCGACGTTGACGAAGTAAGGCTGGTCAGCGACTTGCGCATTATGCACTCGAAAGTGGATGAGCTGTATCAAATTGTGTCCAACCTGAAGCGCCGCCACAGCGGTTCCGACATCCACAAATACGCCGATCAACCGGTTCTCAATGAAGACATTGCCCGAATGGACGAGATCTATCTCTGGTTCGTGACTCTGAAGGAAGAGCACAGCGGCCGCAAGGCGGGGTAGGAACTCGGGAATTTAGGCCAGCCCCTCCAGCATCGGAGTTTCCAGCGGCAACAGTGGCGGCTTAGCTCGCTCAGGCGCCGGACTTTCTTTGGGATCAGCGTCATCCTCGGCCAGCGAAACGTAAGCCGCCCACCGTGCAAGGTGCAGCAGATCGACTCCTGCAAAGTAGACCGTCGCCACGAGAGCCATGATCAGGCCGATCCAGCCAGCTGCGATCTTTCCCGATAAGCTGAGCGGCGCTAAGAAAGCCGTCCACAGCGTACCCAGCCAAACCAGTCGCAAGGCAAAATAACCCAAGGCCATCAGAAACAGGCGTCCGCTATGGCGAGTTGAGAAGGTTGCTGCCTGCTCGATGGCCTCGATCGCATCCGCGTCGTTGCGCAGGCAGAACAGAGGAGCCAGACCGAGATACCAATTCAGCGCGAGCCCGATCAGGCAAGCGATCCCGACTCCGAAAGACAGAGTAAAGGCTGATGCGAACGGCCGCTGCCGGTCGGCTAGCATGCTGCCGTAGATGAGCAGCACGGCCGTTACCGCTACGGCGATCTGCGTCCATATAGCGCGCAGGAGATGCAGGAGGAAGATGCTTGCGAAATGCAAGTCTGGCGCGGCATCTTCCGGCGGTTCATCGCTTCTGCTGAACATGGCGATCAGGCGGCGCAGAATTGCGGTCCGGCCCACAGCCGACGCGAACGACCACAACATCGTCAGGCCCAAAAGCAGCAGCGCGAGCAGGAGGAGGACACGTGCCAGCGTGCCATGAAACATGTGTTGTAGTGCCGGGCCCAGGAGTGCCGGCTGTAGTGTGCCGAGTAGAATCTGGTCGGCTTTCGAGACCTGGATGCTTTTCAGGAAGAGGCCGAGCGACAGGCATCCCAACATCCAGGCGGAGAAGCCGAAGCACCAGCGCCAGGTGAGTTCAGCGGCCAGCAAGAGCGGCTCGTGCCAGAGAGCGGCAAAGCCGTCGCGAAACGGAGTCGGGGTGCTGGCCTGCGACATGTGGAAAGGATAACAGCAGCCCATCGCCGTCCAAACGACTCAGCAGTTTTGACTCGCATGAAAATCGGTTGCGGGTTTACTGACGCTGCGAATCAAACCAGTACGTTTTGGTTCGTATCATAGGTTTCAGGATGGCCCACATCTATCAACTGATGCGCGAGCAGTGGATTCCCAGGCCGATCGAAGAAGCATTCGCCTTTTTCTCGCGCCCGGAAAATCTGGAAGAAATCACGCCGCCGTTCCTCGGCTTCCACATCGGGCGTGCAGAGAAGGAATTGCGCGCGGGTTCGCTGATCGAGTACAAGCTGCGAATTCGTGGCGTGCCTATGCGCTGGCTCACCGAAATCGAAGTGTGGGAACCGCCGTGTCGGTTTGTGGACAACCAGCTGCGTGGGCCATACAAGTTGTGGCATCACGAGCACCGGTTCGCCGAGAGGGACGGCGGAACCTTGATTAGCGATCGGGTCGATTATGCGTTGCCGTTCGGAGTGCTCGGGCAGATCGTGCATGGGCTGATAGTCCGGCGGGATGTAGAGAGCATCTTCGAGTTTCGGCGCAAGAGGCTGGAAGAGGTGTTGGGAGCGCCCGAGTAGCGTCAATCCTCAGCACGGTAGATCAATTCGTTTGACGGCAGAGTGGGATCGAGCACCCGCCGCGCCTGCTCCGCGCCCGTGACCGGTAGTTTCGCCGGATCCAGCAAGCCAATCTGCACCAGGAGCGACGCCTGATCCCAGTAGATGCGCTCGAAGGCGATCTTGCCATCGCTGAAACCGACCACCACTACTACCGGCAGCTCAATTTTCTTTCCCGTCGGCTTCACTCCCGGAAGCACTGCAGGAACTTCAACGTCGTGGGTGAAACTCATAATCAGCTCATCGATCACGCGGTCCTCGCCGACAGCCCGCGAGAGCGGCTTCATGACCGTATCGGCCGGCCAATGTCCTACGAAGTATTTGCTGTAAAAGCTTCGAACGGCCTCACGTCCGTTCCCGCCGGTGAGTACGGGTACATGCGTCAACACTGGATGGTCGGTCATTGTCGCCATGGTCGTTTCGACGTCGAACGTGGCGAATTCGGCGGTTACATGGGCATCGAAAACCGCCGCGAGATCCTGTTCGGGCTTCGATCCGGGATTCATGGCTCACCTCGTAGCGGAAAAAGAACATCCCGATCCGGTCAAAACCGTCTCGGGATAAAAGGTTCTGCTTGTCATGTAGACGCATTTGAAGCTGCGTCTTTTATGCAATAGCCGGGTCGATCTTCTCCGTGTCCACGCCTAAGTCGGCGAAGGCCTGCTGTGCGCGCTGTGCGTCAAACTTGCCGTCGCGCGCCAGGCGAGACAGCGCCGCCGCGGCAATCGATTCCGCATTGACTTCGAAGTGCCGCCGCAGATGCTGACGATTGTCGCTGCGTCCGAAGCCGTCGGTGCCGAGCGAGACCAAGCGATTCGACAGCCAGGGCGCGAGTTGATCGGGCACGGCCTTCATGTAGTCCGTGGCCGCAATGATCGGCCCCTCGGCGCCTTCCAGGATCCTCTGGATGTTCGGCTGCTTCTGCGGTTCGGCCGGATGCAGGCGGTTCCAGCGCTCAATCGAAAGCGCGTCGCGACGGAGTTCGTTGTAGCTGGTCACGCTCCAGACATCCGCGGCAATACCGTATTTCTCGGCCAGAAAGCCCTGTGCCCGCAGTGCCTCGTTAAGAATCGGACCGCTGCCGAACAACTGGACGACTGCTTTGCCGTTATCTGCCGGGCGCACCTTGTAGATGCCGCGCAGAATGCCTGCTTCGACGCCGACGGGAATTTCGGGCATCGCCCAGTCTTCGTTGTACAGGGTGATGTAGTAGAAGCGGTCTTCGTTCTCCTGATACATGCGGCGCATGCCGTCCTGCACGATCACCGCGATCTCGTAGACATACGCCGGATCGTAGCTGTGGCAGGTAGGAATGGTACTGGAGAGAACGAGGCTGTGTCCGTCCTGATGCTGGAGACCTTCCCCGGCCAGCGTGGTGCGGCCGGCAGTGCCGCCCATCAGGAAGCCCTTGCCGCGCGCGTCGGCAAACGCCCACACCATGTCGCCGATGCGTTGGAAGCCGAACATCGAATAGTAGGTGAAGAAGGGAATCATCGGCACTTTGTAGTTGAGGTACGCGGTGCCGGCAGCGGTGAACGACGCCATAGAGCCAGCTTCTGTAATGCCCTCTTCCAGAATCTGGCCGTTCTTTTCCTCGCGGTAATAGAGCAGCATGTCCTGATCGTGCGGCTTGTAGAGCTGACCCTGGCTGGCGTAGATGCCCACCTGACGAATAATCGATTCCATGCCGAAGGTGCGACCTTCGTCAGGGATGATGGGCACAATGCGCTTGCCGATCTGCGGGTTTTTCAGCAACTGCCGCAGCATGCTGACGTAGCCCATCGTCGTCGACACGGCACGGTCCTTGGAACCGGCCAGCGACTCGGCGAACTCCGACAACGGCGGGGTTTGAATCTGCGAGACAGGTACGCCCCGATCGGGCATGAAACCACCGAGCTCTTTGCGACGCTGCCGCATATAGGTGATCTCGGGGCTGTCGTCAGCGGGGCGATACAACCAGCCTTCACGCGCTGCTTCTTCAGGAATGGGAATCTCGAAGCGCGTCCGGAAGGCGGTTAGCGCCTGATCGGCGAGCTTCTTCTCCTGGTGCGTCGCGTTACGCGCCTCGGCCGAGCCCAGTCCGTAGCCCTTAACCGTGTGCGCAAGGATGACGGTCGGTGAGCCGTGATTCTCGAGTGCCCGCTTGTAGGCGTTATAGACCTTTACCGGATCGTGGCCACCGCGGCTCAGACGATGCAGTTCGTCGTCGCTCATGTCGGAGACCATTTCCAGTAGCTCGGGATACTTGCCGAAGAACTCGCGACGGATGTACTCGCCGCCCTTCGCCTTGTAGCTCTGGTACTCACCGTCGACGGCTTCTTCCATGCGCTTCAGTAGAATGCCGGACTTGTCGCGGGCGAAGAGCTTATCCCAATCGGAGCCCCAGACGACTTTGATCACGTTCCAGCCGGCGCCACGGAAAGCGGCTTCCAGTTCCTGAATGACTTTGCCGTTGCCGCGAACCGGGCCGTCGAGACGTTGCAGGTTGCAGTTGATGACGAAGATGAGGTTGTCAAGTTTCTCGCGTGCAGCCAGCGTGAGCGAGCCCATGGACTCGGGCTCATCCGTTTCACCGTCGCCGACGAAGGCCCACACCTTGCGCGGCGTCGCGGGAATGATGCCGCGATTCTCCAGATAGCGCATGAAGCGCGCCTGGTAAATCGCGTTCAGCGGGCCCAAGCCCATCGAAACCGTGGGGAAGCGCCAGAAGTCGGGCAGCAGCCAGGGATGCGGATACGACGGCAGTCCGGGGGCTCCACGCAATTCGTGACGGAAGTTCTTGATCTGCTCTTCGCTCAGCTGGCCTTCGAGATAGGCCCGCGAGTAAACGCCGGGGGACGAATGGCCCTGAAAGTAAATGAAGTCACCAGGCTGGTCGCCATAACGGGCACGGAAGAAATGATTGAAGCCGACTTCCAGAAGCGTGGCCAGCGAAGAATACGTCGAAATGTGGCCACCAATGCCGGGGTCTTTCTTGTTCTGGCGATGCACCATGGCCATCGCGTTCCAGCGAACCAGGCTCTTGATGCGGCGTTCCAGCTGGCGATCGCCGGGATAGGGAACTTCCTTTTCGACAGGAATGGTATTGACGTAGGGTGTGTTGAACTGGACTGGAACTTCCACTCCCGCTTCACGGGCGCGATGAATGAGGGCATCAAGCAGTTCACAGCCTCGATTTTTTCCCTCGCCTTCGACCACCTGGTCAAAGGCTTCCAACCATTCCGCAACTTCTTCTTCCGAGTCGATCTCTGGGCTCGCAGGAAACTCAAGCAACTGATGTATTTCTTGTGTGGCCACTGGTTCCTCGATGATGGATAGCGCTACGTATGAAAGCCAGGCATCGCCGGGGTCGTGGCGACGCTCATAGGATGTGCTGGTTGCAACTCTATAGTTTTAAGGATGCAGGCCATGAGAAATGGCTTCTCTTTCTCGAGGACCATTGTCCGATCTGCATGCCATCCTCTACCCGGCACCGTCGGCCGGGGCGGGCTGTCTCTTTGTGAAAGCCCTACGAACAAGAGGCGTATATAACGCCGGCAGGGAGGGTTACACCAGGTGCGTTTATCGGCCTCACGAGTGAATATATTGATTTTAGCAGAGCGTGGCCGGGTTGGAGAGACGGAAACCCTGCTCGAATAGCGGCTTCGCAAGCTTCCTTTTACGAAACGAAAACGCGCAACCTGGAAGCTGCGCGTTTCGGAAATGTTCATAGTTGTTGCACGGTCGGGTACGAGGTCCCGGAACCGGCACTGCGCTTGAATTTCGGACAACCGATGGGAATTAGTATCCCTGGTTGATCCGCTGCCACACTGCCATGCCGGCAATTACAAGAATCAGCACCGCAGATGCGGCACCCAGGATGCGAACCCAAGGCGTCACTTTCTTCATGCGAACCTGCAGCGCCTCTTGCTCTTCGCGCATGTTCTTGCTGGAATCGTCCAGGAACAACTGATCGTCTTCATGCATGCTGAGCGTGCTGCGGTAGATGAGCAGGAGGATCAGCAGAACGGTCAGAACTCCCCAGACAGTGAGCAACATCGTCAGAGTCGACATTAGCCACCTCGGTTCAGAATGAACCACTCCCGCCACTGATGGGTTCGGCCCTACCCGTCAGAACGGGTTTATGGCCCCATATTATGACCTCCCACAGGCTGGGGTGGCAACAAGATTCAGGGCATGGAAATCGGCCTTCAAGGCGAGTTCCTGAACCAGCAGGCACCCCACAAGGGAAAGCTGCGACCTGCAGGCTTGTCGGGGCATCTAGTTATGAGAGTGATGTGTGTCTCCCGAAAAGGGGGCACGTTTCATAGCGATTTTGCTATAATCCGCTAAGATTGTCACAGGAGACAGGAATGGCTACAACAACCACTACACCCACCACCACAACACCGATCACGGATGCGAAGCCCCTCAATTTCACCAGCAACGCTGTTTCGAAGGTGAAGGAGATCATGGCGCAACAGAATCCTGTTCCGGCGGGACTGCGTGTCGGAGTGGTAGGCGGAGGCTGCTCCGGCTTCTCCTACTCGATGTCGTTCGAAAACGGCGCCGGCATGATGGACAAGACCTTCGACTTCGAAGGCCTGAAGGTTTTCGTCGACGCGACCTCGCTGATGTACCTGAAGGGCGTCAGCGTTGACTACTTGGAAACACTGGAAGGCGCCGGCTTCAAGTTCGACAACCCGAACGTGAAGAGCACCTGCGGCTGCGGATCGTCCTTCAACGTTTAAGCGCAGCGAACAAAAAGTTAGCAAGGGCCGAGGCCCTGTCTGAGCGAGGACAGGGCCTCGTCGTTTTGGGGCCATCGACGAAACAATCTCCCGCCCACAATTGATTCGAAGCCTGACTAAACACCCTAGTGTTCGTTGACTTGCCCAATAGGCCAACGTAAGATTCGCGGCAATGATCGGCCAAAGCATCTCGCACTACCGCATTGTCGAGAAGCTGGGCGGCGGCGGGATGGGGGTTGTCTATAAGGCCGAAGACCTTACTCTGCATCGCTTCGTCGCGCTGAAGTTTCTACCGGACGAATTGGCGCATGATCCCCACGCTCTAGCGCGTTTCGGGCGAGAGGCGCAAGCTGCTTCCGCACTGAATCACCCCAACATCTGCACCATCTATGAGATCGGCGAGGAGGGCGGCCAAACCTTCATCGCCATGGAGTTTCTTGAAGGTAAGACTCTGCAGGACTTGATTGCCGGGCGTCCCTTGGAGATGGACGTGCTCTTGCCGCTCGCAATCGAAATCGCCGACGGCCTTGACGCTGCCCATACGAGGGGCATCGTTCATCGTGATCTTAAGCCGGCGAACATCTTCGTTACCGACCGCGGACACGCAAAGATACTGGACTTCGG
>DATHQX010000160.1:0-10281 GCA_035482295.1 Verrucomicrobiia bacterium | reverse complement strand
GGAAGGTAAGTGCAATCTGAATCTCCCGCCTGGCGTCTATGACTTGTTTATCTCCGCCAACGGACTGGACCCGGCGGCGATGAAGGTTGCAATCGAGAAGGGTGACAACAAGCCGGTGACGGTGACGCTGAAATCCGGTTCGATGCATCTGCGTCCGGTCAACTAGCTAGTCATCCTGCTTGAGGAAGACGTGATCGATCATGTCTCGCATGTAGTGTCCGCCATTGGCACCGGCACTGGCAGCGAGAACTTGCAGGAACGCGCTCCACACGTGCCCGCGAGTGTGTGTCCAATGGAGGACGAACTCGTAGTAGGCAAGCACTAGCGGCACGCCCAGCCACCCCAGCAGCAGCCACCGCCAGGGTTTCTGTTTTTTCCACGCGCCTAGCAGCATGGTGAAGAAGAGAACGCACAGGGCCGTCAACAGGGCGTCGTCCACCTTCTCATTAACCCATCCGGAAAAGAGCCCGAAGAGTACAGCCAGCGCATAGATGAACGGGCTGGTGCGCACCGGCTTGGTGGAGTGAGTTTCGGTGGGAGAAGCGGTGGAACCGGGCTCCGGGACGTGTGCTGACTCTGTACGAGGTTCCAAAATGCAAGTCTATCAGACCACGCCGGGATCGCTTTCGAAGGAGCCGTTCGTGGGCGTAGTCTTGCCCTCGCCATTGCGCACACGGATCAGCATGCAAGTCGAATTGTCCTCTCCACCACCCTCGTTGGCGGCGTCGATGAGCGTATCGCAAGCAGCCTGGAGCGAGGGTAATTGCAGAAGGATGCTGCGGATGTCGTCATCATCGACGTGGCGAAGGATGCCGTCGGTGGTTAGCAGCAGAACGTCGCCACTTTGGGCTGGGAACTCGCCCAGGTCGGGCAAAGTACTCTCGTCTGTGCCTAGAGCGCGAGTAATGATGTTTTGCGCGGAAGACTTCTTCGCCTGATCGAGGGTAATCATGCCGCGGCGAACTTGCTCCATGACGAGTGAGTGGTCCTCGGTCAGTTGAAGTAGTTGGCCTTCTCGGAAGAGATAGATGCGGCTGTCGCCAACGTTGGCGATGCTGAAGACTCCGTCGCAGAAGCGTGCGGCAACCAGGGTAGTGCCCATGCCGGAGGTGTTTTTGTGTTCGTCGGCGTAAGCCAGGATGGCGTCATTCGCCTTCTTGACGGCCTCGGCAAGCAGGCGGGCGCCTACCGGCGCATCTTCCAGGTAAGCGTCGTTTTCCACGCTGGGCTTGCGCTCCTGGAAAAAGGAGAGCACGGTTTCGACGGCGATCTGGCTGGCGACCTCGCCTGCCGCATGTCCGCCCATGCCATCGCACACAACGAAGACCCCAAGCCCCTGATCGTAACCAAAATGGTCTTCGTTGGACGGACGCACTCGCCCCACATCCGTTCGCCCAACCACCTCTAATCCGAGTGACATTCGGGCATCAGTTTACGCTGTTCGCGCCAACAGTGCGAGTACCGAAAGTGGGGGTTGCCCCCACGAAAATCCGTTTTGGCACAGGCTTGCAGGCAAACGGAAGCGCGCCGGCAGCTTCCAATCAGGCATGCCACTTTCGCAGCAGGTCATCTGGCTGGTACTTCTAGCCCTGCCCATCGCCAGCGTTTCCTGGACAGTAACTCACGAAGAGGTTTTTCGCGAGCCGCGAGACTACTGCACGAGGCGTAGCCAAAAATCCGGCTCGCTGTTCTGCCGCAAATTCTTCTATCTCTTCACCTGCGAGTACTGCTTCAGTCATTGGGTGACAGCTATTTTTCTGATCATCACGCGCTACAAATTACTCTTTGACGATTGGCGTGGCTACCTCATCGCCCTCCTCGCGCTGGTATACGTGTCGAACTTCTACATCGGGGTGTTTGGACACGTGAAGCTAGAGGTAAGGAAGGACCGCGCGGAGATCAAGGCGATCGAAGCCGATGTAGAGCGCAAGAACGCGGCTTGACTTGCGGGTGAGGGTCTAAAGGTAGCGGGGTGAACACGAGCAACGCCCGTTGCTCCAGATAACAATCCTCTTGTACCTCGCTTTGTCAGCCTCTGGTCTTGGTTAGATCCACTGTCTTGTCCTGATATGGCGGCGACTCCAGATGATGCTTGGTTAGGTCTTCCTTCAGACAGTCGAAAGCCTCCTCCGGCGTGTTGGCCCAGTGGAAGAGTTTGAAGTCGTCGGGCGAGATGGTTCCGGAATCAACCAGCGCCTGGAAGTTGATGACCCGATCCCAGTAGTCCTTCCCGTAGATCACAATGCAGATGCGCTTGGCCAGCTTCTCGGTCTGGGCCAGCGTCAGGAGTTCAAACAGCTCGTCGAAGGTGCCGAAGCCTCCCGGAAAAACCACCAGCGCCTTCGCCAGGTAGGCGAACCACAACTTGCGCATGAAGAAGTAGTGGAACTCGAAGTTCAGCTCCGGGGTGATGTAGGGATTCGGCATCTGCTCGAATGGCAGATTGATGTTGAGGCCGATGGTCTTGCCTCCGGCTTCGGATGCGCCCAGATTCGCCGCTTCCATAATGCCGGGACCGCCGCCGGTGGTTACCACGAAGCGGCGCCGCGGCTGGTTGATGGTATTGGTCCATTTGGTGATGAGGAATGCCAGGCGGCGGGCGTCTTCGTAATAGCGCGCCATTTCGACATCCGCTCGTGCGCGGCGGATGCGTTGCTGCTCCTCTTCCGGAGCCGGCTTGGCCGAGCCGGGCTTGTCCAGCAATTGCAGCGCTTCTTCGGCCTGGGAGCGGCTGTGAAAACGCGCCGAGCCAAAGAAGACGATCGTGTCTTGAATGCGCTCGCGGCGAAAGCGCGCCAGAGGTTCCAGATACTCAGCCTCGATGCGGAGAACACGCCCGTCAGGGCCACTCAGAAACTTCTTGTTCTCGTACGCGAGAGGCGAAGCCGAATTATGCGGATGGTCATCGTTCTTATCAGCCATGCCAGATCAACAATCCCATACTTTCATGAATGAAGCATCAACACGTTTGCGGCAAGCCAGCCGGCGGGAACAGAAGGTGAGGCATCAATCCGGGCTCTCGTGGTAATGGGCGATTTCCGTGATTGCCAGCCAGATATCAGTCAGCCCCAGGCCGCTGATCAGGCCGCGAACGAAGTCGTACATCAGGAACTGCCGGAGTTGAGGAAAGCCGGCGAGCAATGAGTTGTTCGTCCAGAACCCGGTCCAGGGACCGACGACCAATATGATGCCGACGAACAGGCAGACAAAGATGAATTCCAGAAGAAACAGGCGGTTGCGCCAGAGCTCCAGTTTGCTCGGCTTGCGCCGGAGTGGAGGCATGACCAGAACGGGTCCGTTCTCTGGCAAATTGCCGCCCGCTGGGCCCTCGTCAAACGTATTCATAGACGGTCCGGAGAGCGGGGTTCCACCCGGAATGTGCTGCGGTTCTGGCAAGTGACTCCGACCAAAATCAACTTCCTTGTAGCAAGGATACTACGCCGTCGCGCCACCGCTTACACGAATAGTGGCTTCGCAGTGTGCCTTTAGGTGCCAAAGCGGGCCGCCGCACGGACCTTCGCCTTAGCGGCTTCCTCTTCTCGGTTGCGTGGAGGTGAGCTGGTCTCGAGAGAACGCAGGAATTCGGCTGAGACCCGCGTAACGTCGTCAATCGCAGCCTGGAACTGTTTCTCATTGGCCTTTGATGGCTTGGCGAAGCCACTGATCTTGCGGACATATTGCAGAGCCGCGGCCCGGATTTCTTCATCGGTGACCGGAGGATCGAAGTTGAAGAGCGTACGAATGTTTCGGCACATAACAGTACTCAACCCTATTTCTTGGATGGCGTGTGGTGCACAGGCGCTTTCGGCTTGGCGACATGTTTTTCTTCGATATCGCTCAAGCGGATAACGGCGGCCGCCGCCGCATACTGCACCTGGTCGTTCTCATCCTGCAAGCCCGACAGAGCCGTCCCCTTTAAGGACGGATCACCGCGCTTGGCGATAGCATCGTAGGCCGCTGCCCGCACCAGCCACTTCTTTTGCTGCAACGCCGCGTCAGAGAGGGCCTGCCCGCTCTTGGGATCTTTGTCGTTGGCGAGAGTTATGGCCGCTGCGGCGAGAACGGGCGAGCTGTCGTCTTTGGTAATCACCTTGAACGCCGAAAGTCCCAAGCCGCCGAAAGGAACGAATCCGAGGCCGGTCTGAAAGCCGAGCCCCGCGAGTTTCTTGGGATCGTCGAGCATTTTCTTCTGCTGTGCCAGAAGACTTTGCCCGCCCTTTTGTTGTCCTGTGAGCACGGCGTAGAACACGTTGTATCCGGCCTCATCGTTCATCAACACCAGAGAGTGCGCGGCAGAAAGAATTACGGTGACGTCGTCGTCCTTCAACGCCTCTAGCAACTGCGGCTTGGCGCTCATCGCCTGCATTTCGCCCAATGCTTGCGCGGCAACGGCGCGCACCTCGGGCTTGCTGTCCTTAAGGGCTGTCAGCGCGGCGTCTTCGGCCTGCGGGTCGTCCGGAAGCAATCCGAGTTCGCCCGCGGCTCGCATGCGTTTCTCGATGTTGGAGTTGGTGAGACCGGTATTCAAGACCTTCCATGCCTGTTCGCGCGGCGTCTCAGCGAAGGAGAGGGATGTAAAAACCAGGACAACACAGGCAAAGCGAAACAACGACTTCATTCATTACCTCGGCGGAGAGAGTGTTTTGACGCAATCAGCCGAGTCTAACGGGAGGGAAGTTTCAGGACAAGTGACCTGTGCCCGGGCGGGTGCTCCGGGTCTCGCAGTTTGAGACACGATGCCGGTTGAATTACGCCCTGTTGATCAATGCGCGATGTTGGAATGCCCTGGCAGAGATTTGCCCGGCTTGTTGAATTCGTAATAAGGGTTCCCGGGTTTCAGAAAGGACGAAACCCGGGAATCCCGTGAACTCCTACTTCCTACTTGCTGCCGTGAGCTTCGACGTGGTGCTTGGCGGCTTCGTTGGAGTGGTGCGTCGCGTGAGCCTGATGTCCCTGAGCGACCTGCGCGTGGTGAGCTGCTGCTTCGTGGTCGCCTTCCTCGTGATGACGGGCAGCCTCGCGATGGTG
Organism: Verrucomicrobiia bacterium; assembly: GCA_035482295.1. GTDB lineage: Bacteria > Acidobacteriota > Terriglobia > Terriglobales > Acidobacteriaceae > Bog-257. The sequence continues at coordinate 5,253 of DATHQX010000160.1, read as the reverse complement.
GTTGGCCGCGTGCTCATGATGCTCGGCAGCCTGGCTATGATGATGCGCCGCTTCCTTCGACATAGTGGTTTTCCTTTCGCTTGGATAGTTCCGGACTTCGGAACAGCGATTTCGAGGAACATTGTGAGGCGGCGGTGATTGCGCCATCGTTGCGCGGCGATGAATTACTCGTGAATCTTAGGCGGCTGAAAGCCAAGTGCTAAATGCGTAGAGTTGCTTTTACAGCATGCCGCCGGTGCTGGTCGTCAGTAGACTAAGCGCCAACTCCAGCTTGGTGATGGCTTCTTCCAGGTCGGGGTGCTTGTCGAGCTGCTGGCGCAGCCCGCTCAGAATGCGATGCGCTTCCGCGACCTGCTCGGCGGCAGAGCGCTCCTGCTCGGCATTGGTTGGAATAGGTTTATCGGTCATGGATTTCCCGCAACCATCTTAAATGGAAGACGAGCGCTTGCAAATTGGAGCCGCGACATCCGCGCGGGACATCGACGCCGGTTCTACGACTCCGCGTTATCCTTCGAACTGCCGCGTTTGCTCCAATGGCCGGGACGCGTGCCATCCGCCAGCTTCAACTTCGAAAGCTCCCAGACGCGGCGGAAGCGCGACCAACGCTCCGTCCCGAAGACATCGTTGTATTTCACGAAGCCGCGGAAATGGATGAACTTGTTGCCGACGTTAAGCGCTTCGATGTCGGATTCTTCCAGCCCCAGCCGCGGGTAAATGCCATGAACTTCGCCTTCGATGACGCGCCTGTCCGGCGTAATCACCTGCGGGATGCTCATTGCCGGATACCAATGCTTGTCCTCGGCGGGCTCCGACGAATCGGACAGTTCGGCGCGCGCGCACGATCCGGTCACATAAGCCTCGGTCGAGCCGTACAGCGTGACGCGATAGCGTAAGGTCGGCGGCCCGGGCTTCAGCGGCCACTCCAACGGCAGCAGTTCGACCCGCAGATGACCGCGCTCGCGGCTCATGAACATCTCCAGGTTCTGCTTGGCGGTTTCCGCACTCTTCTCTGCCATTTCGACGGATTTTTCCAGCACCGTGGTCTGGCGCTCCATGGTGATCGCCTGCCGCTCGATGGCCCGCAGATTTCCCCACAGCAGGTAGACCTGCAGCGCGCCGACCGCCACCAGGAAAAAGGTGAAGAGCCAGTACGACCAGTCGCTCCAGTCCTTCGACATCGATACCGGAGGCAGCTCGGCGACGCGCACCGTTTGCGTCGCACCCGGCTGTTGCGACGCGGAGTTGGCGTGGGATGCGGGCTGTGTAGTTTGCGGCACTGCGGCTTGGAGGAGTAAGAACAGCAACGCAACGGCCAGCGGCTTCATGCGCGAGATTGTAGCAGCACGAATCCGACAATGCCGCAGCAGGTCCTAAAGATCAGCTGCGGCACGCGCGGGGAAGAGTTCTAGACAGAATCCGCGCGGAAAATCACATACTGGTGTGTCCGCGACTGCTCATGCAGCCAGGTTTGCGGGTTGAGAAGGTCTTCGTGAACCGGGTTGTGGTAGATCACATAGACCGGCCGAGGGGCGTTCCGCACCGACTCCTGCAGGTTCGCCAATACCTCGCGCCAGATGTGTCGTGGGAATGGATTGAACAGGTACAGCACCGTCGGTTCCGGGGGAAACTGGAAGTAGCGCGCATCGCCGGCGTGCGATTCAAGCGCCAGGCAGCGTTGCTCCTCGGAGTGATACCGCGCGATGTTCTGCACCGCGATTCGGTTTAGCTCCTCCAGCAGCTCCATTCCGATAATGCGGCGAAACGGAAAGCTCGCCGCCATCAATAGCGTGCGGCCTTTGCCCGATCCAAGATCGACGAACGTGAAGCCCTCGACAGGAACTGGCAACGCTTCGAGAATCTCGCGAAAGAGCGCGGGCTCCGACGGCTGATACTGTCCGCCGGACAGCCACTCGCGAATGCGCGTGCGCAGAGACACGGTTGCCCAGGTGGTATCTACGCCGTGATCGACGTCGAAGTCGATGTCGCCGTAACGCGACTTGCGTCGCTCGGGAGTCAGATCACGTAGCACGTCGAGTAGTTCGCGGCCGTAGTAGCGCACGGAGCCGGCGAATCCGCGATGCCGAAGCGAATCGCGAAGCCAGGTCAAAGCGCCTTCTGGTTGGGGATTGTCGCGGCCGGGCACTTGAGGATGGTAAATGCTGGCGGCGCGGTGCGACAGGTTCGTCGCACGAGTGTCGCGGTCAGCTTATGAATTCGGGGCGCGCAGCTTGCGCGCTGCTTAACTCTGACCTGCGACACCTTCGCGCCGCCGCCGGGTATAAATCAGGCAAGGTCGAAGACCAGGAACTCGGCGCCGTCGCTGCCCTTGTTGGCGATCTGCAACGCGGTTTCCCCGCTGATCGCTGCGCCGTCGCCCTTCATCAGGGTTGAACCGTTGACGTCGAGCTCACCGCCGATGAGCTGCACCCAGGCATGACGATCCGGCTTCAGCGCCAGATCAACCGACTTGCCGCTGTCGAGCAGCGAAGCGTAGACGCTGGCGTCCTGGTTGATCTTCGTCGAACCGTCGCGGCCATCGTCGGAGGCGATCAGCCGCAGCTGGTTCGTCTTCTCCTCGGCCGAGAACGTGCGGTCCTCGTAGGTCGACTTCAGTCCCTCCGCCCACGGCAGAATCCAGATCTGCAGCAGGTGAACCGGGGCTTTCGACTGATTGGTCTCGCTGTGCATGATGCCGGTGCCGGCCGACATGCGCTGCACGTCGTGACGCTTCAGGGTAGCGCCTCGACCCATGCTGTCGCGGTGCGTCAGTTCGCCGTTGACGACGTAGGTGAGGATCTCCATGTCGCGGTGCGGATGCATGCCGAAGCCGCGACCGGCGCTGACGACGTCCTCGTTGATGACCCGGAGGTCACGGAATCCCATCTGCTTCGGGTCGTAGAAATCCGAAAACGAAAAGCTGTAGCGGGTATCGAGCCAACCGTGGTTGGCAGAACCCCTTTTTTCTGAAGGCCTGATGGTGATCATGTCAGTTGTCGCTCCAGAAGATTGGATGCTGCGCCGCCCCAAAAGTATCAAACGTGTTGTAACACATAACCACTGGAAGCGCGCATTCTAGGCGGCCAAACTTGGCTGGGGGCGTCTTCGCCTTCTCCGAGCTGCGGCTCCGGACGTTGAGCCCATGCCGGCACAGAGCAGGGCACCGAGCCGCGGGGGACCGTCCAGCCAATCAATGCGATTTCCAGTAAGTGGTCGCTCGTAAAAGGTTGCAAGTAACTGGTTTGAACTCTCTCCGAGTCCCAACGCTGCGCCACGCATCAATATGTTGGAGTTGGAGCGAATGTTGAACTGGAGAGACAGTGCTGGTAAGCTCATGCAGCCCGAAAGGCACTTTCGTAGTTGACGAGGTTGCTGCAAAAAGTTTGCAAAGTTATTGGTTCCCATATCGCCCAATAGCGCGATAATACGATTATGCATGGCTGGCTTTTCAAATCGGTCTTGTTCGTAGCTCTTCTGGCACTGCCCGCCTGGGCACAGCGCGGGGGCATGGCCGGCGGAGGCGCGCACGGCGGCGGGGTTAGCGGCGGAGGTCACCCGTCGGGCGGAGGACACGCATTTGCCGCATCACACCCGTCTGGATTCACTGGCGGCGTGCACGGTGGTTTTGGTGGCGGGCCTACCTTCTCTCACGTAAGCACGTGGAACGGCAATCGAAGCTGGAACGGCTGGCACGGCAACGGATGGAATAACTGGCGCGGCAACAATTGGCGTGGGCGCGGCTGGGGCTGGCCCTACGGATATGGCTGGGCTTATCCCTACTGGGGCTACTATCCCGGCTGGGGATGGTATGGCGACGGCTGGTATGACTCCGGCTATGACGACAGCCAAAACCAGCAGGCTTACGCGCCATCGTATCCGACTGAGATGTACATGGCTCCGGATGGAACGCTGCAGTACGCTCCGCCTAGTCAGACACAGCAGCAAATCAATCAGCTGCAGGGCGAGGTGACGCAGCTAAGAGCGCAGCAACAGCAGCCGTCTTCGAAGCCGATTTCGCCCAAGTACACCGAAGTCAACTATGACACCATTCTGGTCTACCGCGATGGCCACACCGAAAACGTGGAAAACTATGCCATCTCAGGAAAGACGTTGTGGATCTTCAATGAGGCCCGTGCGCGTAAGATCCCGCTGTCCACGCTCGATCTCACGGCAACCAAGCGCGACAACGAAGATCGCGGCGTCGACTTCAACATTCCCGCCGACACGCACTAATTTCTGACAACACTACCAGCTACGTTCCTGGTCGGACGTGTTTGCGCGTCGAGTGATCAGCGCAATCGGAATCCCCACAAAGAACACGTGCGAGAAGATGAGATTGACGATGGAACCCACGCTTGCCGGAGGCTGCTTCGGCGCTGCCGATAGCGGAACCACCAGGTAGTGCATAAACACAAAGACTCCGAAGCCATAGATGGGTCCGGCGACGAAGGGCGCTCGCAGCGGCCATGTCCATCGTCGTGTCAGCCGATAGAAGACCGTGGCGGCGCAGATGGCGACCGTGAAGTGAAATACAACGCCGAGTGCGGCCGCCGCCACCCCACCATGAAACGCCCGTACGCCTAACGCTCCGCTGGCGATGAACTGGAAAACACGTTCTACCGGGATACCCCTTATCCAGGCGATAAAGACGACGGCATCCAGGCCGTCAAGAATCCCCGCGATTAGGCCGGCGGTAAGGATGGTGCGGAGCGCACTCGAGCGCTGCATCGCAGTTCCGCCTGGCACAGTCATTAGCTGAGACTAGCGCAGATCGCCGTCGGCTGCCGCCGTTCTGTGGCAGGGCACAGTTCCTCGATTCAGAGAGCTAGCCAAAGTGACCAGAGGCTTTATCCCTGCTGTTCTTTTCGCCTCGCCAGCAGATAAGACCGAATCAGCTCGTTCAGATCGCCGTCAAGCACGCGATCGACATCGCCAATCTCGGTGCGAGTCCTTACGTCCTTCACCATGCGATAGGGCTGCAAGACGTACGACCGGATTTGCGAGCCGAAGTCGATGTCGAGCTTCGAATCTTCGATGTGCTTGGTCTCTTCGCGCTTCTTCTCCAGTTCGTATTCGTACAGGCGCGAGCGCAGAATGCTCATCGCCTTCTCTCGATTCTTGTGCTGCGAGCGCTCGTTCTGACAGGCGACGACGATTCCGGTTGGAATGTGCGTGATGCGTACAGCTGAATCGGTGGTGTTGACATGCTGGCCGCCTTTGCCGCCGGAGCGGTAAGTGTCGGTGCGGATGTCTTCC
>DATHQX010000159.1:0-101670 GCA_035482295.1 Verrucomicrobiia bacterium | reverse complement strand
ACCTGCGGATCTGGCCGAGTATGCAGGAGGATTGGTTTGCTTGACTGGCGGAGAAGAGGGGCCGCTGGCTCATGCTCTCAAGAGCGGCGGCCATGATGCGGGCAGGAAAGTGCTGGAGCAGCTCATCGCCATTTACGGCCGCGAGAATGTTTATGTCGAGTTGCAGCGCCACTTTCATCGCGAGCAGGAGTCTCGCAACCAGGCGACAATCGAATTGGCGCGACGCATGCGGTTGCCATTGCTGGCGACTCAGGGAGCGCAGTACGCAAGGCGGGAAGAGCGGCAGATCCTGGAGGTTTTTACCTGCATTCACAATCACCGAACGCTGGATACTGCCGGCCGGCTCTTGGCCCGAAACAGCGAACGATATATCAAGACTCCGGAAGAAATGCAGAAGCTATTCGCCGATTTGCCGGAAGCAACGACCAATACTCTGGAACTCTCATCGCGTCTCGAGTTCACGCTGAGCGATCTGGGATATGAGTTTCCGTGTTATCCCGTAGGTCCGGGTCAAACCATGGACAGCTTTCTACGTGTTCGCACCATGGAAGGCGCACGTGATCGCTACATGCGCCCGGGGCAGAGCGAACTGTGGCAGCGAGCCAGACGGCAAATCGAGCGCGAACTTGTGCTCATCGAGCGGCTCAAGCTGGCCGGCTACTTTCTGATTGTCTGGGACATTGTCCGTTATTGCCGCAGCCACGGGATCCTGGTGCAGGGGCGTGGCTCTGCTGCCAACAGCGCAGTTTGTTATTCGCTCGGTATTACCGCTGTCGATCCTGTGGGCATGGGACTGCTGTTCGAGCGTTTTCTCTCCGAAGAGCGTGGCGAGTGGCCGGATATCGATCTCGACCTTCCCAGCGGAGATCAGCGTGAGCGCGCGATTCAGTATGTGTATGAACGCTATGGAAAGCTCGGTGCGGCGATGACTGCCAATGTCATCACGTATCGAGGACGCTCCGCAGCGCGAGAGGTCGGTAAAGCACTCAGTTTCGACGGCGAAACGCTGGACCGGCTTGCGAGCCTGGTCAGTTCGTGGGAATACAAAGATCCGGAAGACACGCTGGAGCGGCAATTTCGAGACACCGGTTTTGATCTTCGTCATCCGAGGATTCGGAAGTTCTTTGAGCTGTGCGTGGCGGTGCAGGATCTGCCGCGTCACCTGGGCCAGCACTCGGGCGGAATGGTGATTTGTCAGGGCCAACTAGATGCGATTGTTCCGCTGGAGCCCGCCACCATGCCCGGCCGCGTGGTGGTGCAATGGGACAAAGAAGACTGCGCCGATATGGGCATCATCAAGGTAGATCTGCTAGGCCTTGGCATGATGGCGGTGCTGGAAGAGTCGCTTACGCTCATTCGCGACCACCACAAAGAAGAAGTGGATTTGGCAAAGTTGCCCGCAGGCGATAAGACGGTTTACGAGACTCTGCAAAAAGCCGATACGGTCGGGATGTTCCAGATCGAAAGTCGCGCCCAGATGTCATGTTTGCCGCGACTGCACCCGACCTGCTTCTACGACATTGTGGTACAGGTCGCCATTATTCGCCCCGGGCCGATTGTGGGACAGATGGTCAATCCCTACTTAATGCGCAGGCAGGGAAGACAGGCGGTGATCTATCCACACCCCTCATTGGAGCCGGTTTTAGAACGCACGTTGGGAGTGCCATTGTTTCAAGAGCAATTACTCCGAATGGCGATGATCACCGCCGGATTTAGCGGCGGGGAAGCGGAAGAGTTGCGGCGCGCCTTCGGTTTCAAGCGCAGCGAAAAAAGAATGCGCGATATCGAAGTCAAGCTGCGTGAGGGCATGCAGCGCAATGGGATTGCTCCTGAAGCGCAGGAACAGATTATTCTCTCGATTACTTCTTTTGCGCTTTACGGGTTCCCGGAATCGCATGCCGCGAGCTTTGCTCTGATCGCCTATGCCAGTGCCTATTTGAAGTGTCACTACCTGGGCGCCTTTACCGCTGCACTACTGAATAATCAGCCAATGGGGTTTTATCATCCGGCGACCATTATTAAAGATGCCCAGCGGCACGGATTGCGGGTGAAGCCGATCGATATTACCTGCTCTGACTGGACATGTACGTTGGAAGCTGAACAAAGTACCACATTGTCAGATGTGAAGTTGGCGTTGCGCATGGGGTTCAGGTATGCCAAGGGACTGCGGGAAGAGGTGGCCCAGGCTCTTTTGTCCGAACGGATGAAACGGCCGTTTGAATCCATCGCCGATCTGGCGTATCGCGTTCCGGAGTTGCGACGCGACGAACTGGTTTTGCTGGCTTCAATTGGCGCTCTGAATTCCATTGGCGGCGACATGGGGCAAGATCCGCTCGCACAGATCAGCTCATCCGGAAGGGGAAAGCGGCAGCGTTTGCATCGCCGCGATGCTTTGTGGCAGGTTGAACGCGCCGCGCGATTCGCAGGGCCTCTGCTGGACGGTATTCCGGAAAGCGACGATCGATCTCCACTTGCGCAAATGACTCACGAAGAGCGGCTGGTTGCTGACTTTCACGGCACGGGCCTTACAGTCGGTCCGCATCCGATGTCCTACAGGCGAGCAGAGCTGCGCCGGGCACGCGTACTCTCAGCTCAGGATCTGGCACGTGTTCCCCATGGACGTTATGTTCGCACCGCGGGCTGCGTTATCGCGCGGCAGCGCCCTGGGACCGCGAAGGGGTTCGTGTTTCTTAGCTTGGAAGATGAGACCGGTATCAGTAATGCGATCATCTCCCCGGATGTGTTGGAGCGGAATCGGCTTCTGATTCTGGCGGAGAAATTCCTGCTGCTGGAGGGAGAGTTGCAAAATCAGGAAGGAGTGATTTCAGTTCGTGTCGAGCGGGTAATGCCCATGCGCGAAGCGTACGCCGCAAAATCAGTGGATGTTACCGATGCCGACGTACGCTCGCACGATTTTCATTAACTAGCTTGGGACTTTCCTTCCGACTTCCGGCCCGGCTCTTCGCCCGGATAATCGTATACACCTCGCCCGGACTTACGGCCCAAGCGCCCGGCTTTCACATACTGCACCAGCAGCGGAGCGGGACGGAACTTCTCGCCCAGACTCTTGTGCAGATATTCCAGGATGTGGAGGCGCGTATCGAGACCGACCAGATCGATCATCTCGAACGGGCCCATCGGATGATTCAAGCCCAGCTTCAGCGCCTTATCGATATCTCGCGCGGAAGCGACGCCCTCCTGCAGCATGTAAAAGGCTTCATTGCCAATCATGGCATTGATGCGACTAGTGACAAATCCCGGCGCTTCTTTGATAACCACAACTTCTTTGCCCATTCGCTTGCCCACTTCGACAGCGGCATCGAGCGTTTCATCATCGGTTTCAAGAGCGCGTACAATCTCCAGTAATTTCATCTTGTGCACGGGATTGAAAAAGTGCATGCCCACGCACTTCGGCGCTCGATATGTCACCGACGCAACCTCGGTCACGCTGAGCGAAGAGGTGTTCGATGCGAGAATTGTGGTTGGCCGGCAGACTTTGTCGAGAAGCGTAAATATCTCGATCTTCGATTCCATCTCCTCGGGCACAGCCTCGATGACGAGATCGGCTTCGCGCGCGGCCTGCTCCACAGAAGAGGCGTATTCAAGCCGGCTAAAAGCGCCGTCCGCATCGTCTTTCGTAACTTTGCCGAGGTCTACGGCCTTGTCGAGATTGGCGCGGATTTCGGTTTCAGCCTTACGCAAGGTGGTAGGAAGAATATCTTCCAAAATCGTGCGATATCCGCCCAGCGCCGCAGCGTGCGCGATACCGCGACCCATGATGCCCGCGCCGATCACCGCAATAGTGCGAATCTCAGCCACAGACTATGCTCCCTTTTCCAACTGTTCGACGACACCGAGGAAATTGGGGTCAGACTTGCGCATATACTCTGCTAGACGATGTTTCTCTTCGGGGGTGATGAGATAAAGGCTGGCGTTGATGCGGCGTAGCGTTGCCGCGATGTCGTCGACATAGTTCATCATTCGGATCAGTTCACCAGTAGCGACCATAAAAGTCCCTTTCGTACTCGATATGTATTCAGGAAATGTATCTTGCTCGCTCAGAGGCAACAGGCTCAGACCTTGGCAAGCGCGCGACCAAATCTCTATTGTCTTCGCCGCGTTCGATTAAGTAAAGCCGAGCAGATCACAACCCATTGCGGCAAAAGTCTCACGAATGTTTTCAGGGCAGCAAAATGGACATGTTTCGCATCCAACCTGAAGCGGCGACCGGATCCGCAAAGCCCCCCATGCAAACAGCCACACATATTTTGAGCGACGAACAGTCCGGCTTGTCCGATTGCGTTCGGCGCCTGACGGCGGAAAAGATTCATTTCATACCGCGTTCGACGTATCGTCTGCAATTCAACAGCGGCTTTCATTTTGAGGACGCGCAGAAATTAATCCCTTATCTGCAAAAGCTGGGCATCAGCCATCTTTACTCGTCGCCAATCCTCAAAGCGCGAGCGGGCAGTCAGCACGGCTATGACATCATCGATCACAATGAGGTGAATCCCGAAATCGGCAGCAAGGAAGAGTTCCGTGGCCTCGTGAACGGACTGAAGTCCGAAGGGATGGGGCTTCTGCTCGACATCGTGCCCAACCACATGGGCGCCGCTTACGGTAACAATCCCTGGTGGCAGGATGTGTTGCAGAATGGCCGCACCTCGAGTTATGCGGAATTCTTCGATATCGATTGGGAGTCGCTCAAGCCCGAACTGCGCAACAAAGTTCTGATTCCGATCCTGGGACAGCCCTACGGGGCCGATGTGGAGCAAAGCAATATCAAAGTCGCCTTCGAAGACGGCAGGTTCATCATCAAGTATTTTGACAAGACATTGCCGGTCGATCCGCAGACGATTCCGTTGATCTTTGCGCCTGCTGTAAATGCACGCACCAACGGAGATCAGCATCGCTCTGTTTCCAGTGAGTTAGATAACCTCATCAATGCGTTCGCACACTTGCCGGCGAATTGCGCTGTTGATCCAGCTGAGATTCGACGCCGCCAGGATGAAATGCCGAAGCTGCTGGATCGGTTGCAGCTACTCGCTTCCGGGTCGCACGAAGTTCGCAGCTACATTGACGAGAGGCTTGAGGTAATCAACGGGACCAGTGGCGACTGTCACAGCTTTGACGCGCTGCATGAACTGCTGGAGAAACAGGCTTATCGGCTTGCTTTCTGGCGAGTCTCAGGCGAGGAAATCAATTACCGCCGTTTCTTTGACATCAACGATCTGGTTGGGCTTCGCATCGAGAATCCACGAGTCTTTGCCGAGACGCACAGGTTGGTCCGCGAACTCATGGGGCAGGGTCTGATATCGGGGCTGCGGATTGACCATCCTGACGGCCTGCTGAATCCCTCGCAGTACGTCATGCGGTTACAGCGGTTGTGCGCTGCCAGTCGTTGTATTGGGCCCGAGCCGGTACCCCCACTGGCGGCAGACGGCATCGAACTGGAAATCCACGCTCAATTCGGCCAACAGCCGGAGGGTCATCAATACGCACCCCTGTACCTGCTAGTCGAAAAGATCCTCGAACCCGACGAACATCTACCCGAGGTTTGGCCGGTCGATGGCTCAGTGGGTTATGACTTCACCAATCTGGTGAATGGCATCTTCATCGATGGGCACAACGAGCGGCTCTTCACCAAGCTCTACGAAAGAGTCATCGCTAGCACTGTCTCGGTTCAGCACCTGATCTATCAGAGTAAAAAACTCGTCATGCGTCGTTCGCTGGCCAGCGAAGTCAACGTTTTGGCGCATATCTTGAATGACATCTCGAACCGGGATCGCAATGCCCGCGACTTTACTCTGGGAGTGCTACGAGAGGCTATACGCGAGACCATCGCATGTTTTCCAGTGTATCGAACCTATATAGATGAGCGGGCTCACGTGAGTCCCAGCGACCGTCTGTATATTCGCCAGGCGATCGAATGTGCCAAGCAGAAGAATGTATCGCTGGCGCCCGCGGTCTTCGATTTCCTGCAGAGTATCTTGCTTAGCGAAGTGGACAGTTCCAATCCGGCTTATCGCCAGAAGCTCTATTTCACGTTGAAGTTCCAGCAATTGACCGGGCCGGTGATGGCCAAGGGACTAGAGGACACAGCGTGCTACGTCTATGCCCGCTTCATCTCCTCCAATGAAGTCGGTGGATCGCCTGCTCACTTCGGAGCAAGTGTTTCTGAGTTTCATCGAGCCGGCCTTGCGCGCGCCGAACACTGGCCGCACTCAATGCTGAGCACTTCGACTCACGACACAAAGCGCACCGAGGATGTGCGATCGCGGCTGGACGTGCTGTCAGAGATGCCGGGCGCATGGGCAACAAATGTCATGAAGTGGCGGCGCATCAATCGCAATCGGAAGCCGCAGCTCTCCGATGGCCGGATCGCTCCTGATAGCAACGAAGAATACTTCATGTATCAGACCCTTGTTGGAGCCTGGCCGCTGCGAATGCAGACCATCGACGACCGCCAGAAGTTTCTTGAGCGAATGCAGCAGTACATGGAAAAGGCGGTTCAGGAAGCCAAGGTTAACGTGAGTTGGTTGAACCCCAATCCCGAATACATCGATGCAATCAAATCATTCCTGGACGAGACATTGTCGCCGCGGCCGCAGGGCAGAACCAATCTGTTTCTCGATTCCATGCAGAAGTTTCTGCAGCCGGTCATTTTCTTTGGGCTGATGAATTCTCTCTCTCAACTCGTGCTGAAACTAACCAGCCCCGGCGTCCCCGACATTTATCAGGGACAGGAGTTGTGGGATTTCAGTCTCGTCGATCCAGACAACCGGCGTCCCGTGAATTTCGACCTGCGACAGAGTTTCCTTGATGATCTCGTGTCGCGTTCGGCGACCGAAGGTCCAGGGAGCGTCTGCCGGGATCTGCTGGCTGATTGCCGAGATGGACGCATCAAGATGTGGGTCACTTGGCAGGCTCTGCAGTTTCGGCGTGAGAATCAGGATTTGTTTCAGCGTGGACGATACGTTCCTCTCCAAGCGAAGCGTGGAAGAGAAGACCACGTGGTGGCCTTTGCGAGAATTCATTCGACAAGAGCAGCTATTTCGGTTGTCCCGCGATTGAGCTATACGCTGATGAAGGGCAAAGAGGAGCCGCCCATAGGAGCGATTTGGGGAGACTCCGAGATAACAATTCCGCCCGAAGTGGCCGGCCGGCGGTTGCGGCATGTATTCACGGGAGAGCGGTTCGACGTTGGTGAGTCGATCCTATGCCGCGAAGTGTTCGGCCGATTCCCGGTCGCTCTGCTCGCGATGGAGTGAGGGATCCTTCACACACTCTGCGCGGTCCGTTACTTCAACCAGTTGAGCCAACTTAGCGGCATGCCCGGCGGTAAGGGCGCCGCGCTGGAGGCGCCACGTCCAACTGCCATCGGTCTCACTGGGAACATTCATCCGCGCACTACTGTCTAACCCAAGCACATCCTGCACAGGAATGACCGACAAGTTCGCCACCGATGTCAGGGCGGCGCGAATGAAAGCCCAGTGTATTCCGTCTTCGTCCACACCGAGGTACGAGGTCGCGAGGGCTTTTTCTTCCTTGGTCGCGGAGGTCTTCCACCAGCCGACGATCGTGTCATTGTCGTGCGTACCGGTGTATACCACGCAGTCGGGCTCATACTCGTGGGGCAAATAAATGTGCGCCCCTTTGTTGCCGAATCCGAATTGCAGAATCTTCATGCCTGGAATATTCAGGGCCTTGCGCAAATCGCTTACTTCGCGCGTGATGTAGCCAAGGTCCTCAGCGATGAACGGCAATTTCCTCAAAGAGGCACTTAGCGCTTGGAACAGACTGGCGTTCGGGCCTTGCACCCAGCGGCCATTGACCGCCGTCGGTTCGTCGGCAGGAATCTCCCAGTAGGCCTCGAAGCCCCGAAAATGGTCGATGCGGACGATGTCGCAGGTGTCAATCGCCCATCGCATGCGGCCGATCCACCAGTCATAGCCTCGAGCGCGAAGCGCGTCCCAGTCGTAGAGAGGATTTCCCCAGCGCTGTCCGGTTTCGCTGAACGCGTCAGGTGGTACGCCGGCGACGACTTCCGGAGAGAGATCTTCCTTCAGTCGAAACAGGCCGGGGTTGGTCCACACGTCGGCGCTGTCGTAGCTCACGAAGATCGAGACATCGCCTACGATACGAATGCCGCGGTCCGCGCAGTACTGACGCAGCGCACCCCACTGTTCGAAAAAGGCGAATTGAAGGAATCGCTCTTCGTCCAAGCGCTCGCGATGCTCAGCCTTCAGACGTTCGAGCGTCTCCGGATCCCGCCGAGCGATTTTTTCGGGCCACGTGTTCCAAGCCTGTTCCTGGAACTCATCGCGCAGGACGCTGAATAGAACGTAGTCCTCCAGCCACCAATCGTTTTCCTTGCAGAAATCTTCATAGTGATCGCGCGACTTGCCCGGCGCGGACGCCAAAAACTTGGCAGCCGCTTCACGTAACAGCGACATCTTATGACTCCGCACGGAATCGAAATCTACGGGAGAGTTTCCGTCTGGAAGACTGCCGACCTGTTTCGAATTCAACAAGCCGCGTTCAGCCAGCCGTTCAAGGCTGATCAGCAGGATATTGCCGGCAAAGGCGGATGTGCAGGAGTAAGGGGAGTTCCCACATCCCACAGGCTGGAGAGGCAGAATCTGCCACAATGTTTGTTTGGCCGCCGCTAACCAGTCAACGAAATCGTACGCCGCAGGCCCAAGATCGCCGATGCCTCCGCGCGAAGGCAGGGAAGTCGGGTGCAGCAGAATACCGGACGAGCGCTCAGAAAGCATAGGTAACGATTCGCGAGTAGAGGGCTAAAGGTTTGGGAGCGTAGATTGAAGACAAAGGGCGGCCAGCAGGTTTCTGCTGGCCATGAACGGTTAGCGATCCATAGTTACGAACCCTCAGACAGTGTCGCGAGGCGTTCCATTTCTTTCTTGTTGATCTTGATCTTGCCTTCTTTTTCCAGCGTATTACGAAGGTTCTCAACGTAGAGATTCTCGTACTCTTCGCGCTTGTGTTCCACCAACGCTTCTTTCGCTTTCTCCCAATCCTGTTTCATCTGCTCAGGAGTGGGCTGGTGGACCTCGGTGACCTTCAGCACGACTCCGTTCGCGCCAGCTTGAATCGGGCCGCTGATGTCCCCACTCTTCAATCCGAAGGCAACGCTTACGGCGCCATTCATCGCACCAATGTCAGGCACCTGCGAGGTCTTGTCGACGAGGTCACTGGTCTTCACCGACGCGCCAACCTCCTTCGCAGCTTTGGCTAAATCATGTTCGGAGTGCGCCCGGTCAGACAGTTCTTGAGTCTTCTGGGCCAGCATGCCCTGAGCTCGCTCATCCTTGAACTGCTCTTCGACCTTCGCCTTGATCTGGTCGAACGTCGGCGTCTGTGGTGGCTGAATCTCCGTTACCTGATAAACCGCGTAACCCATCGGAGTGGAAGCCGTTGCGGGAGGATCATTCTTCTTGGCCCCGAACAGGGCGTTCATAAAGTCCGGAGCGCTTCCGATGCCGGGAAGCTGATCGGTTTGCGTAATCATACCCGTCGTTGCGACTGTGAGATTCTTGTCTTTCGCGGCTTTATCCATTCCCTCGGTGCGAGCCAAGGTTTGAATCGTGTTGGCAACGCTCTGCGACTGGGCCGCGGCCTTCTGCTGCTTCAGGATCGGCTCGATTTCCACCTTTACTTCTTCCAGAGGCTTGAGCCGAGCCTGCTGCTTTGCCTCGACACGAATAATGTGGAAGCCATAGCTGGTGCGGATGACGCCGGTGGTTTGTCCGACAGGCGTATTGAAGGCAGCCTGCTCGAACTCCGGAACCGTCCGCCCACGGGTGATCGGAGGCAACAAACCACCGTCCTTGGCGCTGCCCGGATCTTCGGAATACTTCTTCGCCAGATCGGCAAAGTTTGCGCCACCTTGCAATTGTTTCGCGACGTCGTCAGCTTTAGCGCGGGCGGCATCGACGGCTTTCTGGTCTACCTTGCCATTGGCGTCCGGGGTCGGCGTCTTGATCAGGATGTGGCGGACAGTGACGGTTTCCGGCAGGCGATAGTCGTCCTGGTGCTGGCTGTAGTATTTCTGCAACTCATCCGGAGTAACGTCGACCGTTTCAGCGAGCTTCTTAGTATCGATCAGGATGTACTTGGCGTCGATTTTCTCGGGAATCGAGTTCACGTACATCTGCTTGTTCTTGTCGTAATACGCTTTGAGCTCGGCATCCGTCGGATTGATCTGCTTCTTGACGTCATCCAGCGTGAGGACAGCGTAGTCGAACTTGATCTTCGTGTCCTCGGTTTCGAGCTGCGTGGTAACTTCCTTGTCGCTGACCGTGATCGCTCCGCCAATGGCGGAAATCAGCTTCTGCTGTGCAATCTGAGCCTTAACCTCTTGCTCGAAGTCCTGCACGCTGATGTTGAACTGGCTCTCGATGAACTGCTCATACGCCTGCTGGCCGATGAAGTTGCCGTTGGGGAACAGCAACTGGCCGAGCTGACCCTGGTGCAGATAATCCCGCAACTCGTCGTCGCTCACCGCCAGGCCCATCCGGTCCGCTTCGAAGGTGATCGCCTTGGAGGTGATCATACTTTGGGCCGCCTGCTGCATCAGATAAGGCATGAGCTGGGAAGGAACGTTTCCTTGAAAGCGCTGTTTGCCGATGAGGCGGGCCTGTTGAGCCACCTGGGGAACAGTGACTTCCTGGTCGCCAACTTTGGCTAACACACCCTGCGTGGTCAGACCGCCGCCGAGATAATCGCCGAAAAGACCACCGGGAACGAGGGTGATGATCATCATCACGCAGATAACAAGCAGGATGCCGCCCAGGACGATCTTCTTGATCGGTCCGGGCTTTTGCAGAAATCGAATCATGCTCTTGGAAACTCCAGGGATTGGCGCTGAATTCACGATTATAAACTAGTGCCGACGCTTCCAGATGGACGGGACAGTAGCCGAGCCGATAGCGAAAACCGGCAGTGTGGCCCAATGCGCCACATCGCCGCTCAGGTTCCAAATTTCCCCACACGGCTGCGGCAGCTTCCCAGAGATTGATTCGTATGTGTTGTAATAGGAAGAACTTAGTATGCAGAAATCGTCGTCAAGCACGCGCCGGCGCCTAGTCGCTTCCAAGCGCCGGGTTCGCGAATTAAAGATGATCGCCAAAGGGTTGACCTCGACGGACCACCCCATCTTGGCTCATATCATTCCTATTCGTCGCTGCAATCTGTCCTGCGAATACTGCAACGAATACGACGATTTCTCCAAGCCAGTCCCGCTCGACATAATGAAGGGCCGCATCGATCACCTGGCGCGGCTGAAAACATCGGCTGTGACCCTAAGCGGCGGCGAACCGCTGCTGCATCCCGAGCTCGACGACATCATCGCCCACATGCGGACGCACCCGATTATCTCGGGCATGATTACCAACGGATATCTTCTCACGGCGGAGCGCATCAAGCGCTTGAACCGCGCCGGACTCGATCATCTTCAGATCAGCATCGACAACGTCATGCCGGACGAAGTTTCCAAGAAGTCGCTGAAGGTGCTCGACAAGAAACTGCAACTCCTGGCTGAGCACGCCGAGTTTCACGTCAACATTAATTCAGTAGTTGGGGGCGGAATTCATAATCCGCACGATGCGCTGGTGGTCGGACGCCGCGCTGTGCAACTGGGCTTCACCTCGACAATCGGGATCATTCACGATGGCGACGGACAGCTCCGGCCGCTGGGCCCCACGGAACGCGAAGTGTTCCTCGAGATGAAGGGCATGACGAAACGCCATTATTCGCGCCTCAACTGGTTTCAGAACAATATCGCCGAAGGCAAGCCGAACAACTGGCGCTGCCGGGCGGGCGCACGCTACCTCTATATTTGCGAAGACGGCCTGGTGCATTACTGTTCCCAGCAGCGCGGCCATCCCGGTATACCGCTGGAGAACTACTCCGTGGCCGACATCCGTCGCGAATTTCTAACTGAAAAGGGATGCGCGCCGAACTGCACGGTATCGTGCGTTCATCAGGTGTCGTACATGGACCACTGGCGCGCGCCACAGACCATTCGCGATCCGCAAACGCCCGTCGGAACGGGCGAGCTGGTGCAGATTAAATAGGTGACGGCGCGTTCCCCGCGTCCGCAAACCGATCTACTCCCCGCCAAGAAATTTTCGTTGTCCATTCGTCGCAACGTGACTGCGCGCCGTATCGGTTTGCTATAATTGCCTTGCCCTTCTGTAATGCTTCCTCACAAATGGGCGCGTAGCTCAATTGGCAGAGCAACTGACTCTTAATCAGTAGGTTGAAGGTTCGATTCCTTCCGCGCTCACCAACGTACATCCAAGCGCATCAGCTTGAAGACGTAAAGTCCTGCTTTGAGAGAGTTTGTGTTCTTTCTAGCGGATTGGCTCGGCGTGCTCGACTGCCGGCTCTTGCCACCAGCTCTTGAGAGGCAATGGCTTGTTGCGGCGCCGCAAAGGCGCACCGTGCCTGCGTAGAGTGTCAGCTACTGTTTCGAGCGCTCGCGGCATCGCCGCTTCCATGGAAGCGCTCAGCTGGGTAGTGACCTCAAAGTTTGCGCCGACAATTCCTACGAGCAGCACGTCTTTCGGGCAGACACCGCCCGTTTCAGCGGTAAACAACGTTTCCTGCAAACATGGCTGATGAGCGCTCAGCCGCATGTTCGGCATACGCTCGTTGAGTTGCTGGCGGTCGAAGGTGAAAATCTCTCCGGGCTCGCCGCCCGATGACAGCGCATCGAGAATGATCAGCACGTCGCGGCCGACGAGGTAGTCGACGAAGTCGAGCCCGGGCGTTCCGAGATCGAGGAGTTCGATGTCTTCCCCGATCTCGTATTCTGCGTGCAGCCGGTCGATGGCGTGCGGACCGAAGCCGTCGTCCTGTAGTAAGACGTTGCCGACGCCGGCGATTAGAATTCGCGGGATCACAATACCTTCACCGATGCGATCGGCTTGCCGTCCGGATCGTACGTGTGGCACGCGCACGCCATGCAGGGGTCGAACGAGTGTACCGTTCGTAGCACCTCGAGCGGCTTCTCGGGATCGGCGATCGGGTTCCCCAGCAACGACATCTCATACGGCCCAGGCTGACCACGTTCGTCCCGCGGACTTGCATTCCAGGTGGTCGGGACAACCGCTTGATAGTTCGACAGTCGTCCGTCACGCACGACGACCCAGTGCGACAAGGTGCCTCGAGGCGCTTCGTGCGTTCCCACACCTTCGATTTCGCCATCCGGAAACTTTGGCGGATTGTATGTCGCCGCGTCGCCGCGGCTAATGTTGGTCACCAGGTAGTCCCAGTGCTTCGCGGCAAGCTCGGACAGCATTGCGCAACGGATGGCGCGCGCCACGTGCCGGCCCATCGTCGATTGCAAATCGTTGACGGTGACCTTGCGCTTGCCGATCGCTGAGATCTTAGCCAACGCGAGATCGGTCCACTTCTTCGTCAGTGGGTGTCCCTGGGCATAACCGATCAGGATTTGAGAGAGCGGACCAACCTGCATCGGGCTTCCGTCATAGCGCGGCGCTTTTACCCATGAATACTTTCCGTTTTCCTGAAAATCCGTGTACTGCGGCTGAGTCTCTCCCTGCCACGGATGTTGCGGCGCATCGCCTTTGTACCAGGCATGGGTCAGATCCTCGGTAACGGCATGGCGGAACTCAGTGTCGGCAGCAGTGTAGAAGGTCTTTACGCTGCTAAGATTCCCATTCATGATGACGCCACCGGGCAGGTCAAATGCCGAGGCCTGCGCATCCAGCGGCAGATCGGGAATCGCGAGATAGTTGTGCACTCCTCCACCGTAGGTCATCCACTCGGGATAAAGAGCGGCGATGGCGCAAGCGTCGTTGAAGTACACCTGCTGCACGAACGGGATGACCTCATCCATCAGCGATTTGATGGAGTACAAGCGGTCCATGTTCATTGCCGCCTGGCTGTCTAGGTTAATGGCATTCATCACTCCGCCAACGGCCAGGTTCTGAATGTGCGGTGTCTTGCCGCCGAGCACTCCGACCACTTGCAACGCTTTTCGCTGATACTCGAGCGCCTGCAAGTAGTGCGAGAAGGCGATAAGGTTCACCTCAGGAGGCAGATGCATCGCCGGATGCCCCCAGTATCCGCTGGCGAACATTCCTAACTGGCCGCTTGCTGCGAGCCCCTTCACTTTATCCTGTGCGGCAGCCAGTTCCTTATCGGAGTTATTGGTCCAATCGGAAAGCGACTCCGCCAGCGAAGCAGCGGCTTTGGGATTGGCGCGCGGGATCGTCAGGATGTCGACCCAGTCCAGCGCCGACAGCTGATAGAAGTGGACGATGTGATCGTGCAGCGCGTGATTGATGAGAATCAGGTTGCGGATGAACTGTGCATTCGGCGGAATCGGCAGGCGAAGCGCGTCTTCTACGGCCCGCACACTTGCCATGGCATGCACCGTGGTGCAGACGCCGCAGAAGCGCTGAGTGAACAGCCAAGCTTCGCGCGGGTCGCGCCCCAGCAGAATGTTCTCAATCCCGCGCCACATCGTGCAGCTCGCCCATGCCTTCTGGACGATGCCGCCATCTACCTCGACATCGACGCGGAGGTGGCCTTCAATCCGCGTAACTGGGTCTATGTTGATCCTTGTTGTCATAACCGCTCATTTGTACGTAGGGATAAATGCGCTTGTAATACTCTTCCAGGTCGTACCACTGCTGGACTGGCGCCGGCAAAATCGGCAGACGCTTTACGGCCAGCAGAAACAGAACGATGCAGGTGGAAATGAACCCGAGAGAAATCAGAATCTCGATCACTGACGGCGTGTAGTAAGTCAGACTCCACGGCCGATACGCAAAGGTTGTGGGATCGAAGCGGTACGCCATTCCGCCCAGCACGATCAACACACAGCAAATGAACAGGTGATATTGGCTCTCGCGATACTTCTTCTTCATGAGAAAGAGCGTCGGGATGAGCACGAGTTGAACCTCATCCCAGAACAAGAAGCTGCGGAACCCAGAGTTGAACATCAGCAGGAACTTGCCGCGGAGGAGGATGTCGAGCAATCGTACGGCGACCCAAGGCAGAACGAGGTAGACGATCAGCTGCACGAGTTCGTCCAGGATCGATTGATCGAGCGGGCGCTTCCACGCGAGGCAGCAGAGCATCATGGCTCCGACGGTGGTGGCCACGCCGATGAAGGCTGCGGCCCAGAGATACAGCAACGGAAGCAGCGGCGTCTGCCACAGCGGAAAGACCTGATTACCTACCAGCAGCATCAATCCGCCCAGCGCCGACTGGTGCATCATGGGCAGCGTATAAGCTAGTGCCACAACGTAGGGGTAAGTTACGCGGATGATCGGAATCGTCCATACCACCATGCCGCGAATCGGCGGGAAGAAATAGTACAGCTGTTCGAGAATCGGGGGAGTGTTCTCGAGAAACAGAGGGATCAGGCAGTACACCGGCATGCACCAGAGCACTTCCCACATCGGGGACATCGGGTTCCAGCGCCACGGCGAGAAGAGATTCCATACGTTCCACGGCCGTGCCACGTCGGCACCAAGCGCGATCAATCCCATCAGGTAAATCAAAAAGCTGATGAGCAATGTCGTGCGCATGACGGCGTGCAGCCGGCGTTTGTGGAAGATCCAGGCGGCGATGCCGATTGGGAAACTACCCGAGCCCAGCGCAGTGAGCGTCATGACGTTAAACGTCTTCCAGATGCCCCATGGATACCCGTCGCTCAAGCCGGTTGCGGCGCCAAGTCCGAAGATCTGCCGATAAAGTACCAAGGAAAATCCGATGATCGACAGAACCGCCAGAAAGATGAAGTTCCTGGTGAGAATCGGAACGCCGAAGACGGGAACGCCGCGTTGCCAGCGTACGACTGCAAGATCGCTTTGGTTATGAGTGCTCATAGCTGCGGTATCAATCCCGTCTTCTTTTGTTCTTCGTCCATCTCCGATTCGTGATCACGGAAGTTCTGTTTGAGGAAGCCCACGATCACGCCATAAATCCCGATGGGCAGCAGGAAATATTTCTGCATCCTCTCCGACCACTTGAGAAATTGACTCGGATGTTCATCGGCAGGAAGCGACGGCAACCCCAGTTTGTCGAAACCCACCGCCGAAAGATAAAGCACCTGCGTACCTCCGGCTTCTTTCTCTC
The DNA here is from genome assembly GCA_035482295.1 of Verrucomicrobiia bacterium. Taxonomy (GTDB): domain Bacteria; phylum Acidobacteriota; class Terriglobia; order Terriglobales; family Acidobacteriaceae; genus Bog-257. The sequence continues at coordinate 85,530 of DATHQX010000159.1, read as the reverse complement.
CGTAGACGCGACCGTCGTAATACTTGCCCGGGTGGTCGGAGATGCGCTTCTTCGCATCCCGCAGAAGCACATCTCGACGTCCAAAGATGACGGCCTTCGTCGGGCAAACAAACGTGCATGCTGGTTCCTGATCTTTAGCGAGACGGTCCCTGCAGAATTCGCACTTCACGATCTTCGCGTTCAGAGATTCCCACTCAAACTTCGGGATCTCGTACGGGCAGGCGACCTGACAATAGCGGCAGCCTATGCATTTCTCGGCTTCCCAGCCCACCACGCCATTCACCGGATTCTTGGCCAATGCATGAAACGGGCACGCGGCAACACAAAAGGGATCAAGACAGTGCATGCATTGACGTTTCACGAAGGAGTATGGGCCCTCGCCGTCGGGCGGCGTGTATAGCTTGATGATGTTCTTGGTGAAGGAATTCAGGTCGTTCGGAGATTGGTGCAAGGGATCAACGCGGGTATCCGGTGAGAGCCCGTTGGCACTGGCGCAAGCCACGACGCACGACTTGCAGCCGATACATTTCGTCGCGTCATAGAGCATCCCGACTGCGTCGTGTGGCGCCGACGGACGCTCCTCGGCAGAGGCGGTGCAACCCAGTGCAGCTGATGCTCCACCAACCACACCGATCTGCAGCAATTGTCGGCGAGTCAGCGACATGTCAGCGGCCTCCCTGCGTTGGAGGCGTCTTCTTCGCAGGCTTCTCCGCCGATGACATGGGTGGCATCGTCTTCGGTGGTTCCGGAGGATTCGCAGTGGCTCCCTCCTGGCTGCTCTGGAACCGCTGCGCTGCGGTCCACGCGGCGCCGATCGCGGAGCCCACAATCAATCCGGCGAGCCCCGTGGCAATGTGTGCCGGCTGGCCTGCACCGGTTGCAATCGGCGGATACGTCGCCGGCGGAGTGAAGTTGTGTACCGAGGCTTGCTGGAACATCGGCACTTTGAAAGCGATTTCCTTTTCAGTACAGCCAACGCAGGGTGCGCCGATACCGATTGGCCAGACATCGGGCATTTCGTTAAAGTGGCGGGTCGAGCAAGCTGCATGCGTATCGGGCCCTTTGCAGCCCAGCTTGTAGAGGCACCAGCCGTGGCGATGACCGTCATCGCCAAACACCTGCGCGAACCGACCATTGTCGAAGTGGGCGCGCCGGGGACACTGCTCATGAATCAACCGATCGTAGGCGAACTTTGGACGAAGATTGTTGTCCAACTCCGGCAATGAGCCGGTTCGTACAAATTCCAACACCGTCCCCATCAGGTTGTAAGGATTGGGCGGACAGCCCGGCAGGTTGACGATGGGCGCGCCCTTGATGAGATCGGAGACACCGCTGGCTCCCGTGGGATTGTCGCCTGAAGATGGAACGCCGCCCCATGACGCACATGAGCCGATGGCGACAATCGCGCCTGCCTTCGCGGCTGCTTCTTCCAGCAATTGCGTTCCAGGCTTTCCGGCCAGCTTGAAATAGATTCCAGCTTCCTTGGTCGGGATTGAACCCTCGCAAACCAGAATGTACTTGCCGGCATACTTCGCCATGGCCGAGTGGAGTTGCGCTTCGGCCTGTTGCCGGAGCCGGGCATCAGAGTCTCGTGGTATTCGAGGTCGATGATGTTCAGGATGAGGTCGGCGACACCGGGGCGCGATGTGCGTAGCAGCGTCTCGGTGCAGCCGGTGCAGTCCTGGAAGTGCAGCCAGATGACAGGTGGCCGTTGGGCCTTCAGCAGGTCGGCAGCGATTTCTCCCGCCCATGCCTTCTTGGTGATCGAGAGGCCGATGGGAGCGACGATCATCAGCTCGGTGCAGAACTTGAGAAAATCGCGGCGAGGAATACCGGCACGGCGAAGCTGTTCGCCAATGGTTGTGGTCTTGTTGTCTTCATTCCTGACCATCTCGAAAGGTCTCCGATCAGAAAATGTCGCGCGAACGAACGTTCGAATTTCCCGGTGCGCTGTTAGAAGTGTCTTATTTCGGTGAGAGATCACAGTATGATGTGCGGCACAGCGACCCGTGATGTAGGTCACGTTTGATGGGGTTGTCGGTGCTTGCGGGAATCGAACGACGTACCAGCGAACCTCAGCAGGTTGCAAGCGTCCGCTGGCAGGCCATATTCTAGGCGGCTGCGGAGGCACGCTTGACGATAAAGCTACAACGGTTCTGCGCTGTGGCAGGATCCGCTTTCCTGCTGCTCACGATTGCTGCGCCCGCAATGTCGGGCCAGACCGAGCCGAACGCATCGGCGACAAAATCTCAATACCCCGCTCTCCCAACTGAAATCCCGGCAAAATTTCAGCAGGTCACGACGACCTTCGATTACGAGAAACGCGACGTGATGATTCCGATGCGTGACGGGACGAAACTGTATGCGGTGATTCTGGTGCCGAAGGGCGCGAAGAACGCCCCGATCCTGCTGACGCGCACACCCTACAACGCGGAGCAGAGGGCCAGCCAAGCCTCCAGTCCTCGGCTCTCGCGCATTCTGCAAGGTTCTGACGATCCCACCGACGTGACGATTGAAGGCGGATACATCCGTGTGTTCGAAGATGTTCGGGGTAAGTACGGTTCAGAAGGCGATTACGTGATGAACCGGCCCCTCCGCGGACCGCTCAATCCCACCCCGGTCGATCACGCCACCGACACTTATGACACCATTGATTGGCTGGTGAAGAACGTTCCCGAAACCAATGGAAAGGTCGGCGTTCTCGGCATTTCTTACGACGGCTTCACAACATTAATGGCGATGTTCAATCCGCATCCAGCTCTGAAAGTCGTGGTTCCGATGAATCCCATGGTGGATGGCTGGATGGGTGACGATTGGTTCCACAACGGGGCGTTCCGGGAGCAGATGATCATCTATTTCCAAGACCAGGAAGCGGCGCGCGCCGGCGGTCCGCAGTGGTGGGACGCATATGCTGACGACTACGACGCTTATCTGGCAGCCGGTTCGGCCGGCGAGATGGGACGCCTTCACGGACTGGAGCAGACTGGCATGTGGCGGAAAATCCTCGCCCATCCAACGTACGACGAGTTCTGGCAGGATCAGGCGGTGGATAAACTGCTCGCTGCTGAACCGCTGAAGGTTCCCGTGTTGCTGGTGGATAGCTTGTGGGACCAGGAAGACATTTACGGAGCGATGGCCGTATATCGCGCTATCAAGCCGAAGGACACGAATAATGACAAGGTTTTTCTCGTGCTGGGTCCGTGGCACCACGGTCAGGAAATAAAGGTAGGCAGCAGCTTGGGAGCGCTGGTCTTTCCATCCGACACGGCCATGGATTTTCGTCGCAATGTGCTTGCGCCGTTTCTCGCACAATACCTGAAAGACGATGCGCCAAAAGCGGATGTAGCTCCGGTCACGGCATATGAAACGGGAACGAATCAGTGGCAGCGGCTGACGGCGTGGCCAATGGGCTGTCCGAGCGGCTGCAGCATCACGCCTTCTACTCTCTACCTGGAACCGGGCCAGAAACTGAGCTTCAGCGCTCCGCAACGATCAAGCTCGCCATACGAGGAGTACATCTCCGACCCTGCAAAGCCGGTGACGTATCTGCCGCGCCCGGTGCAGCCGTTCGGCTATGGCGAGGGTTCGACTTGGTCGACATGGCTGGTGACGGATCAGCGTGGCCCGGCGGCGCGACCCGATGTTTTATCGTTTGTCTCCGATACGTTGACCCAGTCGGTGAAAATTGCAGGGCAGCCCAAGGTCCATCTGACGGCGTCAACCAGCGGCACCGACTCGGATTGGGTGGTCAAGCTGATCGATGTGTATCCGGATGAGGTTGCGGCCGACCCGAAGATGGGCGGCTACGAATTGATGATCGCGGCCGATATCTTTCGTGGTCGCTATCGCGAGAGTTTTTCCGAGCCCAAGCCGATCACACCCGACAAGCCTCTGCTCTATCAGTTCGCTTTACCGACTGCGGACCACGTCTTTCTGCCCGGTCATCGGATTATGGTGCAGATTCAGTCGAGCTGGTTCCCGCTCTATGATCGCAACCCGCAAAACTTCGTCCCCAGCATCTTCTGGGCGCAGCCTGCCGATTACAAGAAAGCGGTGCAACGCGTTTATATTGCACCCGGCGAAGAGAGCTTTATCGAGTTGCCGGTCGTGCACTAGCGCATTGTCAGGCCGTGTCGGCTTGATTGGTGGCAGCAGAAAGCGGAGTGCTGATCGCCTCCAGCGACTGGCCTTCCGCTTTTACGCCGAGCCAGGCTTCAATGCAGGCCGCGAAAATGAGTAGCGCTGCGCTGCCCGCGTATCCCCATGCCACCATCATTCGTGAGCCGCTGCCGATCAGTGAGCCGAAGAGCGCCGGAGCACCTACTCCGCCGATGAGGGTGCCGATGGCGTAGAACAGGGAGATCGCCATCGCACGAATCTCAAGGGGGAAGATCTCGCTTACCGTCAAATAGGCGGAGCTGGCTGCGCAGGACGCAATAAAGAAGATCACCGTCCATGCGATCGTTTGCGTGGTTGCCGTTAGCATCCCTTTCGCAAACAGCCAGCCGGATATCGCGAGGAATACGCCGGAAAGCGCGTAAGTCGTAATGATCATGGGCTTGCGGCCAATGGTGTCAAACAACTTTCCCAAAACCATGGGCCCCGCAACGTTTCCAAGCGCGAACGGCAGAAGAAAGACTCCAACCCGTGGAGCTGGAACGCCGTAGAACTGGATTAGGAGCAGAGCGTAGGTAAAGAATATGGCGTTGTAGAAGAATGCCTGCGAAACCATTAACACGAGGCTCAGGAATGAGCGCTTGCGATGTAGGTTGAACATCGTGGTCCAGATCTCGTGCCAGGGTGTGTGGCTGCGTACCGTGATAACGAGAGGTTGGCCGTGAGGGTCCGGCAGCTTCTCCCCAGCTTCGCTAGCGACAATCTTTTCCACATCGGCGACGATCTTTTCCGCTTCGGCGTCTCTGCCATGCGTCATCAGCCAGCGCGGGCTCTCTGGTATGAAGTGGCGGATGAAAATAACGATTACCCCGAGCACAGCGCCTAGTAGGAAGGTAAAACGCCAGCCGATATCCGAGGAAAAGAACTTACCATTCAGCAGGATGATGGTCGCTCCCGCTCCGATCGCCGCCCCGATCCAATACGTTGCGTTAATAATCAGATCGACATGTCCGCGGACGCGGGCAGGAATCAGTTCGTCAATGGCGGAGTTAATCGCAGAGTATTCGCCACCGATGCCCATGCCGGTGATGGCGCGGAAAATAGCAAAGCTCCAGAAGTTCCAACTGAATGCCGTAGCGCAGGTCGCAAGCAGATAGACGAGCAGCGTCACCGTGAAGAGCTTCTTTCGGCCCAGGCGATCGGTGGCGTAGCCGAACCCAACCGCTCCAATCACCGCGCCAATAAGGTAAAACGTGGCGGTTGTTCCGACCTGCGCGTCGGAGATGTGCAGGCTTTCCTTCAGCACGCCGCCGATGGACCCCACCAGCGTCACTTCCAGACCGTCCAGAACCCAGGTGATGCCGAGGCCGATAACGATAAGCCAATGCCATCTCACCCAAGGCAAGCGGTCGAGCCGTTCAGGGATGCAGGTCGTGAGGGTTTTGCTCAGCTGAATTCTCCGCCCGATTCATGCAACGAATGAATCAGCAGATGCAGCAAAGCTGAAAATCTTTGCCTCGATGCGAACGAACCTTGTGGATAGGGAATGTGGGAAGAAACCAGCGCTTGGCTTATGCGGGAAGAGCTGTCTTACGGGCAATCGGCAGCCGTACTTCAAACTGCGAGCCTTTGCCAACTTCGCTGCGTACGCCGATGCTGCCCCCATGAGCTTCCACGATGCGCCTGGCCAACGAAAGGCCCAGACCAGTGCCGTGTCCTTTGGTGGTGAAGAACGGGCGGAAAATATTCGTGAGGTTGTCAGGGGCAATGCCCTTACCTTCATCGGCCACAGTAATGAGAGTATTCTCTCCATCGCCTCGCAGCGATACATGGATGGCGCCCGGTTTATCCATTGCCTGAATAGCATTGAGCAGGAGGTTCAGCAGCACCTGATTGATCTGGTTCGGGTCGTGTTCAACGAGGGGCAAACTCTCGTCGTGGTGGAACTCAATCATGATGCGTTTGGTAATCGCCTGCTGCCGGGCAAACATGACCGCGTGTTCCGCAGTTGCTGCAATGTCCCGCACTTGAATCTGCGGAGGCTTCGGGCGGGCCGTTTCCAGGAGTTCGGTGAGGATCCGATTGATCTGGATCGCTTCTTCTTTCGCGTCTTTGATGACCGCACGAGCTGCGCTATTCGGCGGCAGATCACGGCTCACAATCTCGATGACGCCGGCTATGCCTGCCAGGGGATTGCGAATCTCGTGCGCCAGCCCGGTAGCTAACTCTCCCAGTGTGGCGAAATGTTCCGCGCGAGACATCTGGGTTTGGTGCAGGTGGTGAATCTCCTCGCGGCTGGCTTTCAGTTGTGCGACCATCTCGTTGAAGTCCCGACCCAGGTCTCCGATCTCGTCATTACGATTAGCGAAACTGACCGACACATTGAGGTCACCTAAACGGACAAACGCAATCTTCTCCTGCAACTCAAGCATGGGTCGGCGCACCGACACCGCAAAGACCGCGATGACCGCGGCGCAAATTACAACCGCGCCCGCGCAGGCGACAGTAATGACAACGTGCCGTTCGCCCTCCGCGAGAGAGAGGGAAACAAGAATGAACAACAGCAGCCCGTTAAGCAGCACGGCAGCGATCGGCAGGATCGCCTTCAACGCCCAGTTGATATGGCGCTTGCGCGCGGCTAAGGCATTTTCCGAAGGCGAATTCACGGATCCGCTCAGGGGCTGGCCGCCGGACATTCGAATTGTTGCAAGAGCGCTCATCGGTTGCACTTCATTCTTGATGTTTAATCCAGGGCCGAACGAAACGGAGCTGATTCTTTGGGGCCTTCTTTTCCTCAGGTCCGCGGCGGCCAGCCCTGGCACCTCATGCGTACGCGTGTAAGCCGGGAAGCAGATACGTGACGCCGAGGAAGGTGAAGATCACAACGCCAAACCCAAGGATGGCGAAGTACGCGGCCCTGCGTCCGCGCCATCCGCGTGTGATCCGCATGTGCAAATAGCCGGCGTAAACCAGCCAGGTGATCGCGGCCCATGTCTCCTTCGGATCCCAGCTCCAGTACGAGCCCCACGTTCGGTTGGCCCAGTAAGCGCCGGTCGCGATCATGAAGGTGAGCAGCGGGAAAGCAATACAGATCGTCTTGTACGTGATCCGATCGAGGTTATCGGACGAGGGCAGCAGGCCTTCCAGGTCGCTGCGTCGCCACAGCAGCATCAGGTACAAGAGCGAAGCGAAAGTACCCGTCACCATCCCTCCCAAAAGGAAGGGGCTGGCGGCCAGGCTGGTCGGGAAGAGTCCATCCTGGTCGGGTGACGGGTAACTGGCGTTGCGCACGCGAAGGGCGAACGCTGCCAGGACGACTACTTGCAACAGAATACTGACGAAAATCGCTCGATTGGCGATGCTGTAAAAAGCCGCATCTTTCTTCCAGCGCCCCAAGAGATATAGAGCCAGAGGCACAACTGCAGCGGCTCCTGCGATCAGGAACAACCATCCAAGGTCGGGCACGGTGACAAACAGGCGCATGCCTCGTCCGAGGAACATGTCGGATTTTGTGGTTGGATCCCATGCCGTGACGGAAAGTCCGCCGCGGTCGAATCGCGTGGCGACGATTGCAAGATAGATCGCGCTAACCGTGGCGCTAGTCCACGCCAGAAAGGTTTCGTTCTGGAAATGATCCTGAATCAAGAACATCATGGCGAGAGCAAAGCTCACGGCGCAGGTCGCATAAGCCAGCATGGCGAGGGTGACGTGTACATGTAGCCAGGTTGATTGCAGAGCCGGGACGAGCGGCCGTACTTCTGAGGGCAGCAATTGCATCAGGATGACGCAAACGACTGCCAGCGGCATGGTGATGCTTCCGATGATCCGCACGCCAAACTTCTTTTCCGCGATTAGCGTCAACAACGCAACGGTCCAGACGAAGCTGAGCAGCATCTCGTAAATGCTGGCGAATGGCGGGCGTCCGGAGAGATACCAACGATGCGCCACTGCGGCTGTATTAGCGGCCCATCCTATGGCGGTCGCAACCGACGCGCAGGTCACATAGCGCGAGGTTCCGGTTACCCCGAACCCCATGTACAGCGCGCCGGCGCCGGCGTAGAAGATCAAAGCTACATAGAGAAGATTGCTTTCGCTGAACAGGCTGCCGCCGGCCTTAGCCGTTCCCAGCAATGCCACAATCAGCAGAAATGTGACCGAGAGTCCTACCAGAACCAGCAAGGCATTGCCGCCGGTGGTGGCGGGCTGCTCCATGCGTACGACTCTTGCTCGGGTTGCCATTCTTTCCTCCATCTATCGACGCCACGCGTCGCATTGCCAAAGGCTGCTTATTTCACTCCCGCCAATGTCAGCTCGGGTTTCTCTTTTTTCGCGGAGCGCGGTACCACATTCGCGACTTCCAATTCCGTGCGAACGCCATCGACCAATTCATTGAACCGTTGTTCGAATCGATCGCGGTTCTTATTCGCCTGTCCGCCAATCCAGAGCACCAGTTGTCCTTGCGCATTGTTAGCCGCGGCAATCCAGACCCGCATGTGAACCAGATAGAACGCTACGAAAAGGCCGACTCCCATCAGCAGCACGCCCGTCCATACCAGCCACTGTCCGGGTTCATGCGAGACTTCCAGACCGGTGTAGTAGCCCATGTCCATGTCGCGATACTCAAAGGTGTAGCCGGTTTTCTTTCCCTGAGCGCCGGCGTTGTAAGCGGGGAAGATCCACAAGGGGATCTCTTCTCCAGTTGCTGCGCTCTTTACCTGCAGACGGAACGCCGGATTCACCGGATCGTCGGAACGTTTGAAAACCTGGTTGTCACGAACAAAGAAATCCGGAATAAACTCCGCGAGGGTGACTGTGGTGTTGTCGTCCAGCTTTGCAGGTTCATTCAGAGACAGCGTCATCTCTCGACTGGCCGGAGTCGGCGTAACCGAGTCCGATGATGCTACGGTGTCGGGGGTGACAGCGAGCTTCAATCCTTCAAGCTTCCCCGTCGATCCGAAGCTCGCCTGATAGAAGCGAAGCCCGTTGTGAACCAGGGGATCGTTGACCACAATTTCTTTCGCTTCGATCTCCTGTCCGTTCTGCATGACGGCCAGCTTCGACCACCAACGCTTAGGCGATCCGTCGGCATAATTTTCCTGTCCGGCGCCATTGCACTTCACAGAAAAAGGAATCTGTTTGACACCGCCAGTGCGCGTTTCAATCACGTTGCTGGTCTGGCCTTTTTGCAGCGCCATGAAGCCGCTGTATCCAAACAATCCATCGATAATGCCGCCCGCAAAGATAAGAAGAAGGCTGGCGTGAACTATGTACACCGCCATTACCGAAAAACGATGGCGTTCCGAATACAAGGAGGGTTCGTTCCTGTCGGCGATGCGTTCGGCCGCCCAGCCCGACTTTTTCAGAGCACGCTCAGCTGCGTTCAGCCCGTCTTCCGCGTTGTTAATGGGAAGCTCAATTTTGTTTGGAAGTACCGAGCGAAAATGCGAATCGGTCTTGCGGTAAGGGCGAGCGTAGAAGCGCCAAGAGGTAGGAAAACGATCGATGGAAACAAGAACGATACTGAGGCTCACCATGCCCAGCAACGTTAAGAACCACCATGTGTGGAAGACATCGGTGAGTCCCACACGATCCAGCCAATGCAGCGTGGCAGGCGAGTACGATTGCGCAAGCTTCTCAGGATCGGTTGTGGGCCGCTGAAGAATGAATGTTCCCAAAGCCGACGCTGCCCCGACCAAAATCAGCATAACAACGCCGGTGCGCAGGTTCGAAAGTGTCTTATGAATGCGTTTTGGTAGAGAGAGAACGCTGAAGGCCATTCGTGCTCCTTCCCGTGAGCAAGTGACAGGTGCACGTCAAAAGCCAGAGAGCGCAGACATCGTAAGTTGTTGATGCCGGTGGAATTGCGCCGGTGAGGGGCACGCGTGACGCAAGCCTTGGTGAGACTTATCACGCATCGCGGTGATTAAAGCGCGCATCCCGGGGCCGCCGGGTAAGGGCCACCACCACGGCCAGTCGGGGACGGAAGAGGCGTGAGTTGTCAGGGTTTGCGGCGGTAACAATAGATATGGTCAGCGATGACGGGAGAGTCAGTCATCGGAATATCGACGACCATTACTTGTTCAAGTCCTGAGGGCACCGCGTCATCGAGTTGCTGATTGGAGAGAAGAAACCCACCGGGACGCAGCAGGCTCGCGATATTTGCTCGCGCCAGAGACTGCTCGAACGGACCGTAGTAGATGAAGATATTGGTACCAATCACGAGATCGAATTGTTCGCCGGGAGTAACCGCCAGCCTTTGAAAGACGATATTCATGTCGACTGGCTGAACCCGCTCGATGATCTCCGGACGAATTTTGATTGCTCGGGTTTCGAAACCCGGCGAGCCTTTCGGGACGGGGATTGCCGCGACCGGTTCGCCAATCTTGGCGCCCAGACCTCGCCAATATGCGGTGAAGTAGCCGCGAAATTCAGGCGTCCAGCGGCCTCCCGCGTACCAGGGGAGTTGCACCGTATAGGAAATTCCTCGGGTAGCATTCTTGCGAGCATTCTCTAAGTGCAGGTTTACACGTGGGCTGATGTCCAGCGCGTAGAGTCGGACGTCAGCGGGACGTGCGAGGCCGAGTCGAAGAAGCGAATCGAGCACTGCAAACGGCTGCGTCGTCTGCGGCGGATAGTAGTCAACGCCCTCCTGCTTGTTCACGAAATCCAGCCCCGGCCCGACGATGGCGATGCGATTCACCTGTCCAGACTGCATCAGGCCGGACCCCACGAGCCTCTGCAGGCTGAGGTCAAGATCGTAATCGGGCCAGAGGTTGCTATCGAGCGAGATGCCGCGGCGTTGAAACGCCTGGTTGGAATTGGGATCGGCGTGTTCGCGCGCTTCGATCAGATCCATTTGCATTCGCGACAGGTTCGCCAGCAGGTACGCTTTGAGTTTTTTCTTTGCCGCTGCCGAGCTCAGCGAGAAGCCTTGTTTCTCAACAAAGGCTCGCATCTCAATGAAGCCCTGATTTTCATTCGGAGCCGCGAGCGCCTTGATCAAGTCATCAGCCCGGTTCTCGGCAAAAGAATTCACCAGAGTGCTGTTCCCGTAGCGCAAGAGGTATTCATCGTCGATGCGGTATTCCCGCGTGAAAGTCACGCCGAAGCGCAGCAAGTTGGTGAGGCTGTCTTCCTCACCGATGACAAGGCGTTGCCGGATCTCCGCGTCAGATTTCTTCAGCCACTCGTCCCACTCCGCGGGCTGCATGTTTGGGCTCAGGCCAGCCGCTTCGCCGCTCTTCATCTTCGCGAGCGCTGCTCGCGCTTCCTCGAACGAGATGAATTGAGGATCGCGTTGCTGCGTGAAGGCGAGGGTCGAAGTTAAGGGCCCGAGGCACAGCAAAATGCAAACGACTTGAAATATGACTCCGCCTGACAGTTGCCTTGATGACCGAGAGGAGGATGCACCGCGCATAGAAGCGTTACCTGCAATAAACGGGCCCATTTCTTGAATGCGCTATGTCGTTGAGCCTGATTGCATTGAGTTTCCAATGACAGGCGTCTGAAGGATCTTTTGGCGCAGGGCGAGCCGGCCCTTTGAGATAAATTGCGCATTGTCACATGAGGACACAATTGGGGGATTTGACCTGCTCGATGGCGAAGGAAAACCCATTCGACAGACTATCGAGCTTTGTTCGGGCTGCCTGCCGAATCCAGCGCTCACCAGCTAAACGGCTATCCAGTAATAACTTAGGATGAATTTGAGTGGAACTCGGCGGAGACCACACTTGCGGCACTCATCGTGCACAAAGTCTCGTAAGGGTTGGAGGTCGGTAGTGATGAAAGCAGTGCGGTTTCTTGTGGGGTGGGCTTTTCTCGCCAGCGCAAGTGTCATGTTCGCCGGCGTCCATCCTGTACCGCTGGATAAGAACACGGATTCCGCAAAATGCGCCGAGTGCCACGAGGACAAAGCCAAAGGCAAGAACGTGCATTCGGCTATCGCTATGGGCTGCACCAGTTGCCACGAAGTGCGGGTGAACAAAGATGTCACGCGCATCAAATTGATCACGACCACTCCGCAGGCGCTTTGTCTGACGTGTCACGCCGACCACAATGCTGCCGACATAAAGGGGCAGGTACACCCTCCGGCTGTTCGAGATTGCCTGAAGTGTCACGATCCCCATCAGTCTGACAATAAGAACCAGCTACTCAAACCGACGTCCGGTGACAAGGACCAGAACCTCTGTTTGGCATGTCATACACAGGGGACAAATACACCTGACAAGGGAAGCCGGCACGCGGCTCTGGATATGGGTTGTGAGACTTGCCACGTCACTCACAAGACTGGGGAACGAGGGAAACCGGAATTTGATTACCACCTGACGAAGGCTGCACCGCAACTTTGTCTGGATTGTCACGACCCTAAGGACGCCAGCTTGATCAAGGCGCATCAGGGTCAGCCGTTCGCAACTGCCAACTGCGTGCAGTGTCACGATCCGCATCAATCTGCACAGCCTCACCTGCTTCAGGCGTTCACTCATCCGCCCTTCGCCATGAATGCATGCGACACCTGCCATCAGCCGGCTAAGGATGGCAAGGTAGTGCTGACGCAGTCAGATTCCAAAGCTCTGTGTGTGACCTGCCACAGCGATCAGGCTGAGAAGATTGAGAAAGCAAAAGTCCAGCATCCGGGTGCTCAGGGGGAATGCATTGCATGCCACAATCCGCACGCCGGAAAAACGCCGGGCTTTATCCAACCCGATCCTGTGAGCGCCTGCCTCGCGTGTCACAGCGACCAAGCCGAGCAGTTTAAGAAAGCGCACTTGCATCAGCCGGCATTCGGGCTGGGTTGCGCAACCTGTCACGAGCCGCATGGGAGCGATAACGATCACCTATTGCGGGCAAAAGGCAGCGCGCTGTGTCTAGAGTGTCATGGGTCGGATTCCAAACCGCAGAAGCTCGAAACCGAACATGTCTTGACCATTTTCAACGGAAGCGTGAAGTTGCCGGAAGACTATTACGTGAAGAACAAAGTAATCGTTCTTCCCATAAAGTACGGTCTGGGACATCCAGTCCTTGGGCATCCCGTGCAAGATCTCATGGACCCAACCGACATAACCAAGGTCAAAACGCACATCGACTGCATGACCTGCCATCAGCCGCACTCGTCTGCGCAGCCCGATCTGCTGATTAAGGACTCGGCGAACAATATGGCGTTCTGCGACACCTGCCACAAGAACCGGTTGGCCTTGTCACAGAAACCGTCAGAAAGATGAAAATAGCAATGACAAGCACGCATCGACGTAAATGGGTTGGACTCGACTGCGCATTGATCCTGATCGCGCTCATCATGGCTTTGCTCTTTCCGCACGCCGCCTTCGCCGGCGCCGACAAGAAGAAGAAGGCCGCCGCAGGGACGGCACAGCCCGCGGCCCCTGCACCGAAGCAGGACACCAGCAAATTGCTGTGGCCTTCGCCGCCCAACATCCCACGCGTGAAGTACAGCAGTTACTTCGCGGGCATGCCGCTGGACCTTACGCCGGCCTCCGAACAGCCGAAGAAGAAGGCCACATGGATGGACCGCTTGGCGGGCGTCCAGGATCCGAACAACAAGGCGCACTATAAACCCGTGCCCTTTCAGCTGATTCAACCTTACGGCATGGCTGTTAATTCCAAGGGCCAGCTCTTCGTGGCCGATCAAAAGGTGGGCGGAATCTTCATCTTCAACACTGATACGAAAGAAACCGGCATCATCGGCAACGGGCATGACGCCACCTTCGGCTTGATTAACGACGTAGTCATCGATGACGACGATCGCGTGTTCGTCAGCGACGGCAAGTTACACCGGGTGCTCGTCTTTGACAAAGACAACAAAGTAATCGACGTCATCAAAGAGAAGCTCATCGATCCCGTGGGTCTTGCAATTGATACCGAAAACCGCCAACTCTACGTGGTCGACACCCAGGCCGACCAGGTGGTGGTCTATGACGCCGATACGCTTAAGGAGAAGCGTCGCATCGGAACCGGCGGCAAAGACCATTCGCTCACCACCCCCGGCGATTTCGCGCTGCCTTCTTTTGTCGCCGTCGATAAAGACGGAGACGTATACGTGACCGATACCCTGAATTTCCGCGTCGAGATCTTCGACGCCGACGGCAAGTTCATCAGCCAGATCGGCAAGCATTGCGACGGTCCCGGCTGCTTTGTGAGCCCGAAAGGGATCGCCGTCGACAGCGATGGACACATTTGGGTCGCTGACCCAAGGCTTGATGTGCTGCAAGCCTTCAATCGCGAAGGGCAGCTGCTCGGCGTCGTCGGGGGACACGGCAATCTGCTCGGCCAGTTTTCAGAACTGTCTGCTGTCTACATCGACAAAAACAATCGCATGTTCACCTCCGAGCAATATCCGGGGCGCGTGCAAGAGTTCCGTTACGTCACTGATGCGGAGGCCGCAAAGCTCCAGCAAGAGAAGGATGGGCAGAAGGCCGCCGGAGCCGCAGCGAAGCGCGGCGCAACCACGGAACAGCAACCAACCCAGGCGAAAGCCGACAACGCCACCGACGTCAAGAAGTAATCCTCGACCGGCCTGCCATGGTCCCGCGATCGCGAACGTCCGCGGGAACTTCCCCTTTCCGACCAGCCTAATTGCGCAAAATTGAGTAAGCAGGAATGCCTTTCCCCAAACGGGAACGAACACCACGTCTGCGTATTTTCACGAGGCCATTGCGGAACTTGGCTCCTTTAACCCAGTTGAAATCCGCCGCCCCCCTTTGCGGAGGATCTAAGCCATTCGTTATCAATTAGATAGAAATTTCAGGGCTGGACGAATTTCGGTTATGGACGTGCCCTTATCACTGCCGGAGGCCGACTGGGGCCGGGTCTCCGGGCAGTAAGCAGTACAGAGATTAAAGACTGCAGTTCATATCAGGAGATCGATCTCATGAAGAAAGCATTTTTGGTAACTTTGATGATCTTGGCCATCGGCGCATTCGCCGCTGCCCAGATCCAAGCCCCCACGTCCGACGTGCTGGGCGCTCACCTTAATTATGGCCGTGGTTGCGCTGCCTGCCATGCTCCGCATAGCGGCGCGCGCGGTAACGGCTTCTCGACGACTGATCAGCACAGCGGCGACGATGCCCTGTGGGGTCAGGACGTTGCGCCTCTGTTCGGCCAGACGTTCCAAACCGGTGGCACGTATCGGGGCGGTCTCAGCTCCTATAACCTGTCGTTCCCAAATACCGTCCAAACCAACGATCCAGTCGCCCTGGATACCATGACCTGCCTGAGCTGCCATGACGGCAACATCGCCAAGGGCGGCCACATGCTGAACCAGGTGTATGAGACCTTGCCGGCCACCTATGGCCCGAACAAGCCTCCGACACTGCTGGGTAACGACGGCGGAACGGCCGGCGATTACCTCAACGACCACCCTGTGGGCGACAACGCCGTCGTGGGTTGCGGCGGTCAGTACAACTGGGACTGCACGGTCGCGGCCAACGGCACGATCCTGATGAACGGCCCGAACTCCGCGGCGTTTGTGACCAACTACGGCTTCTTCGTGCAGACGGCAGCCTACAACAACACACCGACCGTACAGTGCACTACTTGCCACAACCAGCACCTGATGAACGTGGTGAAGGTCACCACTGGGTCAAACTCCGGTTTGCCCAGCGGTTACTACGCCACGATGTTCTTCATCCGTGCGCCTTACAACCCGGCCAGCACCACCGCAGGCTCAAACCAGACGGCACAATTCTGCCGCCAGTGCCACGGTGGCGAAGGCAACGAGTCGAACGGAAGCTACGCTATCCCGACGACCTTCTAAATGGCAATGCCAAGGGGAGAGAGAGATTCTCTCTCCCCAAATTTCTCAGGGGTGAGCAACAAGGGTGAGGAAAATGACGTTAAAGCTTTCCATCTGCGCAGCGGCCCTTTTCAGTCTCGCGAACGCTCAGGGTCAGGTGGCATCCCACCAGTCAACTCAGCTGCAGTCACAGTCCCAATCGCAATTTAAGGTTTCCACGACCTATCTGCGACCGGCGGGCAAGCCGGTTGCGCGAGTCAACGGCGTGGTGCTGACGGATGTGGAACTGGTGCGCGAAGAGTACAGCATCTTCCCCTACGCCGCGCAGCATGGCGGCAAGATTCCGGTGGACATGGAGCCGAGTATCCGCAAAGGCGCCTTGCAGATGATCATCTTCGAGGAACTGGTCTATCAGGATGCCCAGAAGCGCGGGATTGTAATTTCGTCCGAGCGCGTAAACAAGGCCGAGGCCGACTTTCGGCAGCAGTTCAGCAGTGCCGCTGAGTTTCAGCAATACCTTCAGTCGGAGTTCCAGGGCAACGAAAAAGCTCTGCGGGAAAAGATCAGGCGCTCGCTGCTCATCGAGCAGCTTATGAAGAGCGAAGTGGACAACAAATCCGTAGTCTCGGCCGCCGAAGTGCGTGCCTATTACGACAAGAATCCCAAACGCTTCGAGTATCCGGAATCGTTTGCCATCCAGACTATTTCTGTTATTCCGCCCGAAAAAGCGACACCTGAGCAATTGAAAGACGCCAAGAAGCGCGCTGACGAAGCTTACAAGCAGGCGAAGACCACGAAAACGGACATGCAATTCGGTCTGCTGGCAGAAAAAATCTCCGAAGACGATTACCGGGTAATGATGGGAGATCATAAGTGGGTTTCGCGCGATCAGATGCCCCCGGAGATGCTTGCGCCGGCTCTCAAGATGAAGGATGGCGAGATGAGCGGCTTGATCCAGGTCGGGCAGAACTACGTCATCTTCCGCATGAACAAGCACCTGCCGCCGGGCAGAACTCCATTTGCGCAGGTCAAAGAGCCATTGCGCAAGGAACTGGAGAAGGCTAAGACAGAGCAGCTCCGCACAGCGCTCGACAAACGTGTACATCAGGGAGCGAAGGTGGAGACGTTGTGAAGACAGTTGTTGGTTGTCTGTCGGCAGCGAGTGGGGCCACGGCTTCAACAAGCAATTCGTAATTGTTAATTGGCGATTGCTGAGGAAAGGCTCCGAAGAGAGCCGAAAGTGAGTGGGTGTGGTGAGGGGACTTCATACTGGGTATTTAATATCGGCTGCGTTGCTGGCGCTGTCGATCCCCTCGGCGGCGCAAGTCACGATTGGAGAGAATCTCAACGTGACCTCCTCCGGCACGATTACTGCCGGATACACCGATACCTTTGGCAATCAGATCGATTCCAGCCACTCCTTAGGCGCGGGAGGAACGGCAGCCTTCAACGGCTATTACTACAATCCAGGTTTCGTTTCTTTCTCCCTCAATCCTTATTTCAATCAATCGCGCAACAATTCCGGTATCGGTTCCATCACCGATGCCTCTGGCGTCACACTGTCCTCCTCCATCTTTTCTGGCAGCCACTTCCCGGGCGCGGTCAATTACAGCGCAAATTTCAACAGCACCGGGAACTATGGGATCCCGGGAATTAGCAGCCTGAATACTAATGGCAACAACCAAAATTTTGGTATCAATTGGGGGGAGTTTGTACCGGGGTTACCAACTTTGAATTTTGGTTATCAGCAAGGGGTCAACGACTATACGCTGTACGGGACGGACGAAAGCGGGAATTCGCATTTTCGCTCTTTCAACCTCACCTCCACCTACAACCTCTTCGGTTTTGGTCTTACAGGAGGCGTAAGCCATGGCACCTCGGAAGCGTTGATTCCTGGAATAGTCGTTGGTGGGCAGACCGCGACGTCAGATTCCGACAACACCACGTATTCGTTTAATGCTTCACATTCACTCCCCTGGAATGGCACCTTCTCAACCGCCTTCAATCGCAGCGACATAAACTCCGATTACCTTGGTTATAGTTTCAATGGGGCCGTCGATGTGGCGATTGCTAACATGAGCTTTCATCCCACAAACAAGCTGAATCTTGCGGCAACCGTGAGCTATACCGATAACCTGAGCGGTTCTCTTTATGAAGCGCTTATTCCGGGCGCCTCCGGCAGCCTCACCTCTGCGGGTGCCCCGTCATCAAGTTCCGGAACGGCTGCGAACCAGAACTCGAGCACAGGCGGAGCGGGAGTTTTGGGTATACAACAGACCTCGAGCCAGGATGCGTCGCATGGGCTGAATTTCCTGTTCGATACCACGTATGCTTTCGCTCCGAGCTTCCAGGTGCAAGGTCAATTTGAGCGGCGTGAACAGACGTTTGCAGGCGAGAGCTTCGGATCGAATCTTTACGACGCCGGCGTGTATTACAACCGCATCATCGGTGGTGGTTTCCTGGGAACATCGGTAACGATATTCGACAGCACGGTGGATGGCAGCAGTCAGAACCAGGTGGGATTCACTACAAGCACCAGCTATGGCCGGCGTATTGGCGCGTGGCAGGTTAACGGATATTTCAACTATGTGCAGAACGTGCAGAGTTATCTGGTCACCTATGACACGTCGTCCTATAGCTTTTCCGGCAGCGCGGGGCGCAAACTGGGCTCGACGTTCTTCTTCAACGCGAGTGCCGGGGGTGGCCGCAGCGGCCTCACGGCCGTGCCGGGAAGCAGTAACGGCAGTGAGAGCTTCTCGGCAAACTTGGGAACCAGGAAATACGCGCTTGGCGGCAGCTACTCAAAGTCGGACGGCAACTCGCTGGCGACTAGTGGGGGCTTAGTGACCACGCCGCTGCCGCCCATCATTCCCAGCAACCTGCTGATCGGCTATGGCGGCACGAGCTATGCGATCTCGGCGTCGGCGGCGCCCAAGCGACACTTGAACGCCTCGTTCACCTATGTGAACTCGAAAAACAGCTTCGACAACATCGGCATTATTTCGTTCAACAACTACCAGGCGGAGAACGCCTACATTCAATATCAATTCCGGCAGCTGGGAATAAACGGGGGATATACTCACCTCGTGCAAGGGTTTAGTGCTTCGGCACTTCCGCCAGCTTCGGTCTCGTCTTTCTACATTGGTGTGTATCGATGGTTCAACTTCTTCTAGGACGAGCTCTGCGTACAGTCTGGCTACTGGTGGCGTTGATCGCGACCGCGGCGCTTCTGCCGACGCCTTTCTGGGGTGCGCCCAAGAAATCGAAAACTGTCGAGGTCCACGTCCCGGAACTCCTGCTTGAGGGTGGGCGCAAGCTGACATTTGAACGCAGTCTTACGTCAGACCGCGACGTGCGCGCGAAACCCGGCTTCTTCACCAAGGTTTTTGATCTCGTGGTGGGTCAACCCGATCTTCATTTCCTGGTCCGGCCCTACAGCGTAGTCGAAGATTCGCGCGGGCGCATAATCGTCACCGATCCGGGAGCGCAGGGCGTCCACATCTTCGATCCCGCCCAGCAAAAGTACAAGTTCATTGAGCGGAAGGAGAAAAGCAAGGACGCGATGTTAGCGCCGCAATGTGTAGCCGTCGATGACAAAGACAATATTTATGTCACCGATTCGGAATCCGGCAAGATTTTCGTCTTCAATGCCGACGGTAAATTTAAGCGGGCCATCGGCAGCCTGAAGGGCGGCGAGGGCTTCTTCAAGCGGCCGACCGGCATAGCCGTCGACAGCTCGGAGCAGCGGATTTACGTCACCGACACACTGCGCGACAAAATTTACCTGCTCGACATGAACGGCGACGTGATAAAGACCATCGGCAAGAACGGCGAAGACAAGGGCGAGTTCAATTATCCCACCGAGTTGCGGTTAGACGGCAAGGATTTGCTGGTGGTGGATGCAATGAACTTCCGCGTGCAGGTAATGGACCGCTCCGGTCAGTACGAGTTCGGCATCGGCGCAATCGGCGATAGCGCGGGCGCGATGTTCCGACCCAAGGGGATTGGGGTGGACTCCGAAGGACACATATACGTCGTCGAAGGATCGATGAACATGGTGCAGGTTTTCGACCGAGAAGGTCGGCTGCTGTACTACTTTGGACGGCAGGGTACGGGGTTTGGCGATTTCCGTTTGCCCACCGGCTTATTTATCGATCGTAGCGACCGGGTGTTCGTCGTGGATTCCTACAACCACCGCGTACAGCTTTTTCAATATCACGCCCTGAAGCAAGCAAAGGGAGGTTCGCAGTGAACTGGAAGTTGGTCCTCGCTTGCGCGTTTGCCTGGGTTTTAGTGGCGGTCGCAGCAGGGCAGGTCAACAAGCCGCAGCACCCGCCCGTCAAGGGTGCTCAAACCCCGGAGCAAATTCAAGGCAAGGAGCCGCAGAACAGGATCGCGCAACCGGTTCATAAGCGTGATGACTTGTTGAGCGGCGATGTTCTCGGGATGCATAACCTGTCGGCAGGTGGTCCGTCGCCAATCCAAGGTCCCGGTAATGGCCCCTGCATTTACTGCCACGTGCCGCATTCCGGACTAAGCAATCTGAGTGGGCAGGTCGCGCCATTGTGGAACCAAACACTCTCGACGGCCACTTACACGACCTATACCAGCAGCACCAATATAAATCGCGACAACCAGGAGATGCCGCTGGGTAGCGACAGCGCCCTTTGCCTGAGTTGTCATGACGGGACGGTCGCCGTCGCTGATACAGTGCTTTTCGGGTCACTGCCTACGACCGGGAGTTGGCTCCCGGGCGACGATTTCAGCACGCAGCTGCAAAGCTCGCATCCGTTTAGCCTGGTCAAACCGCTGCAGGACAACATCGACCTGATCTCCACACTGGTGTCCCAGGGCAAAACGGGCGACCAAAGCGGCAGGCTCCAGCTCGTCAACGGCAACGTGGAGTGCACCTCGTGCCACAACCCGCACGTTCAGGTCACTGACAAAACTTCACTGAATTTTCTGGTCATAAACAGCGCCAATGGACAGATGTGCCTGGATTGCCATGATCCGACGCGAACGCAGCTTGCCGGGCAGAACCAGGTGAATCCGCTGGCGGGTTGGGCGGTCGGCATCCACGCCACGGCCCAGAACACGGTCTCAGGACAGGCTAAGCTGGGCAGCTATGGGACCGTTGCCGCCAACGCCTGCATCTCATGCCATGAGCCGCACAATGCCTCGGGACCTGCGCGGCTGTTGCGTCAGGCTAACGAGGCTGACTGCGTCTCCTGCCATGGCGGCGGAACAACCCTGTCACCAGCTCCGGCGAATATCGTCGCCGAGTTTCAGAAGATCAGCCATCCGTTTCCCAATGGCTCTAACACGCACGATGCTGCCGAGCCCGCAGTCCTGAACAATAACCGCCACGCCACGTGCGCTGACTGCCACAATGGGCACGGATCGCAGCAGGTGAATTCGTTCAACGTCCCGCCCCTGATTCGTCCCTCACAGATTGGTGCAATAGGCGTCGCGATGGACGGAACGACGGTTGTGAACCCAATCGTGAATGAGTATGAGAGCTGTCTGCGCTGCCATGGTTTCAGTGCTGGAAAGACAACCAACCCGCTCTTCGGATATCTGCCGTTACGTTCCAGCAGTGATCCGCTGAATGTGATTATCCAAATGAACCTGAGCGCAAAGTCGAGTCATCCGGTAATGCATCCGCGGAATAGCGGCCTACCGCAGCCTAGCCTGCTGCAAACGATGCTCGATCAGAGCGGCGGCACCAACAATGGGCGCACCATGGGCCAGCAGATATTCTGCTCTGATTGTCACAACAGCGACGACAATCGCGAATTCGGAGGCAGCGGCCCGAATGGGCCGCATGGTTCCAAGTGGTGGCACATTCTGGAGCATGACTACGAGGACAGCCAGGCTCCAGGCGGGCCGGGAACCCCGATCACCATCAACTTGAATCCTCAGCCTAATCTGACGATCACTGGCCCGTACGGAATGTGCGCGAAGTGCCACGACTTGACGATCGTCATGCAAACTACCTCGTGGGCTTATCACAACAACCACGTCTACACTGACGGCTTCTCCTGCTCCACCTGCCATAACGCACATGGTATGACGGCAACGAGTTCAAATCCAACCGGAGTGCGCATGGTGGATTTTGATATGAATGTTGTGGGTCAGAACGGTGGGCTACCCATTTCCTACGATCACGGCTCGAATACCTGTGTATTGATGTGTCATAGCATCGCGCATGATCCTGGGGGAGGCATACGAAGAGTTTCTGGCCCGCAAGGATCTGGGTTGGGCACAGTTAGAAAGCACTAACGAGCATAGATGAATTACTTCGCGGAGCAACCCAGATCTGTGAAGGCGGCTTCATCAGCAGGTTGCCCCACCCAGGATTTGTATCCAAACGCATGGACATTTCTGCTAATGCATCGCAGGCTCCTTCCCGCGCATGGCTGCGCGCGTCGATACGGGCAGTGGCAGTCATGGGTGCGCTGACCAGTTTTGCCTTGTATGAGTGCCTGCGTCTTTCCGCAATAACAAACAATGACATTTGGTGGCACTTGCGCACAGGCCTGTGGATTCTGGAGAACCACGCTGTCCCTCGGAACGGACTTTTCTCGCAATCGGCATCGTTGCCATGGACTGACGCTAATTGGGGATTCGAGGTGCTTACCGCATTCTTCTATCGGCTGGGAGGGCTCGCCGGATTACCGGGGCTGCTGATGTGTTTACAGATCGGTGTTGCAGTAGCGTTGTTCGCATTGGCTCTGAGTGCAGGCAAGAAACTGTGGCTCGCGGTCGGTTTGTGCATTGCAGCACAGTTTTGCCTGATGCCGCTGCAGCCTAATCCTGCGCTGTGCTCCATTGGATTCCTGGCAGTTGAACTGGCTCTGATAGCCTGGGCGCGCAGTACGGAAGACGCTCGTGCTCTGTACTGGCTCCCTTTGGTTTTCGCCGTCTGGGTTAACTTCGACCGCCAATTTACTTTCGGGCTTCTAACTCTGGTGATTTTCTGTGGCGCCCTGATTCTTGAACGACTGAGGCCTCAATGGGGTGCCGGCAGGTCCGGCACCGCTCATTTGGAGATTCGGCTGAGCAGCGTAGCAGCAATCACAGGTGCCTCAATTCTGGCCACCTTGGTCTCGCCTTACGGCTGGCACTTGTATTGCCTGGCGTGGCAGAACGCAACTCACTCCGCAGCCGATCGATTTTTTCGTGATCTCCACTCCCTCCGGTTTCGCCAGCCGCAAGATTATGTTCTGATGCTGCTGACAATGACGGCGTACTTCGCTCTCGGACGGCGGCGCTCGCGCGATCTTTTTCTGATTATGCTGCTGATAGTGTCAACAGCAATTTCGTTTCGCTCTATGCGCGATAACTGGATTGTTGTTGTTTGTTCGGTTGCGATCATCGGCAGCGCCTTGCGCGACGCAGATCAGGCCGTTTCGTCAGTAGACAAACCGGTTTTGCGTCGGAATGAGAACTTGGCAACCGCTGTGTCGGTGCTGCTCGTCTTGCTGGCGATGCTTGCGTGGCTCCCAATCAGAAATGATCTACATGGGGGCGAGTTCTTGCTGGCAAAGATGGAAGAGAGGTTTCCGTTAGGAGCAACCGACTACATAAGCGGTAACCACCTTCCGCAGCCGATCTTCAACACCTATGATTGGGGAGGCTTCTTGACGTTCGCCTTGCCTGAATACCAGGTTTCGATTGACGGGCGTAGCGACCTATATGGCGACGACCTCGACGCCGCCTACTTTAGATTGATGCAGGCGGAAGTTCCGCTCCGCTCCGATCCGACATTTGCGCGTGCGCAAACGATAATTCTCGAAGCAGATTCGCCGATTGCCCAGGCGCTCGATACTCTGCCAGATTTCCATGAAGTTTATCGGGATAAGCTGGCGATTGTGTTCGTCAGAGGCAAGTAGTCACGGCATCGCGGTATGCTGTATCTGGTAGGATAACTGCTCGTCAGGCAGTGAAAGTTTCTAATCTTGACGCGGGACAAAGACGACTGCCATCTGGTCTTCATAAATCTTGCGGAAACGTGGATCCAACTCCAACGCAGAGCTCAATCCATCGTGCCGGCGAAGCAAGACCAGTCCGGCATCATTAAGGTACGGATCAGTCTTGTAACATGCCTCGCCATTCAAAGTTTCAAGCAGTCTTTGGTTGAGTTCGTCGCCATAGAGATCGGTACGGCCGTCGACCGACACCGGATATTCGGGCAGGTACCAAGTCAGAAAGCCACCCCAATCAAAATCGTTAAACAGTGGACCAGGAAGATGATTCTGGCGGACAAAATTAACTGCATTAACCGGGAATCGACCGGTGACCGCACGATCCAGACCGCGCATGTTGAACTCCAGGCCAGGCGCGAAGATGAACAAAGCGACCACAACCACCATGAATACGACTGCCAATTCGGGCAAAGTGTTGTCGGCTTCTCGTTCATCCGGTTCACGCGGTAGGTCCGCTATACAGCTAGCAGCGCAAATGCACAGGAACCAGGAATCGCGCATGGTTCGGAATCCCACAACACACGTCATCACGAGTAGGGCAATCTTGAACAAGTTGATCTTTGTTGGTCGCGCGATGACGAAGAAAGCTGCGCCGGCTAGCAGTAACTCTACAAAATTCTCATAACCTCGGAAGCTCAAAGGCTGGAGCTCCGTGATCATGGAGTAGATAAGCTGCGAGCGAGAGTAGGCGAAGATGACGCCGTAGAGATGATACGAATAGGGGCCGATCAGTGTCGCCACTACCGAGACACCAAACAAAGCGGCAAGAGGTCCGACGGGCAGCTTTGACTCTTGCAGATACTCGGAAACGAAGCCGAACCGTTCCGCCAGGCGTTGCGCAATATTGACCGCAACAAACAATGCCCAGATTGCGAGACCGTAGATAAACTGGATGTGCAGGTTGGCCCAGAGCAAAAATATGAGTGGCAGCCAGTAGAGTTCGCGGACGTTACCGGTCCTCTGTGCTTCCAGCAGCAGCGTCAAAACCACACAAAGCAGCGCGATGGAGAAGAATACTGGCCGGGGCATCATCAGAAACAAGAATGAGTAGCAGCAACCCACCGCGAGCAAACAGGCAATCCAGAATCGTCCGGAAAGCCGGCGAACCATCCAGTAAATGCTGAAGGCTACCATCAGCGTTAGCAGGGTCCCGTAGAGTCCTATGCCGACGAGCCCGAACCAGGCATAGAAGCGTGACAGGAGGACTTCGTAGCCCCAGCTATAGGCTGCCCACGGATGATCAGGAGCACTACGCGAAAGAATCCCTGTATGCGGGAAAGCGCCGTGCTGGAGGATCCAGTCGCCAGTCTTCAGGTGCCACCAAACATCCAGATCAAGCACCGAAAACTTGAGCTCAAACGAGATGGCTCCTACCAGGGCTAGTAGCGCCGCCAGCACAGCCAATTGCAGCCATCGCAGACGCGCGATAGGAGCCAATTCGTCGACGAAACTCACGCTGATAGTCCCATACTTAGTCTAGTCGGCATAGCCTGCTACGAGTACCTAATTATTGCGCATTCGTCGTGCCGCTTATCCGCAAGCCTTTCCTCGCGATGAAATCTTCCATGTATTTCACCTGCTGTGTACCGTATTGCGGATCCTTGCGAACGAGCGACAGGCCGATAGTGCATTCCTGTTCGGCTTTTGCCGTCTGGCCCAACGTGTCATAACTGCCGCACATAACAGCGTGAGCGTCGCCGCTAAGTGGGTCAAGAGCAGAAGCTTTTTCCGCAAGCTCCAGCGCCGCTTCCGGATCTTGATCGCCGATCCCGCGTGCCTTCGCCAATAGCTGGGCGGCAACGATAGGACTGAGATCAAAAGTGCCGTCGTAGACCAGCAATGCGCTACCACCCAGCTTAGCGGTAGGTTTCAAGCCGGCAAATGCACGGCGAGTTTGCACGCTGGCCCCACGTACCCCGATCCCATCCACCATACTGCTGCTTACGATCATGGTGCCAGTGTACGGAGTTTGCAGTGCATCCCACTGGATCTCCGAGATTCCATGGCAAGGGATGCCGTAATCACTGTTCTTGTTGTTGTAGGTGCGCAAGAAGAAGCAATTCGCAGGATGAGTCCTATCAATATAATCGCGTGCCATCTTCTGCGCCTGTCCCCAGTCGACGTCCGAATTGGCGAGATATCTATAGGTGCCACCTGGACCGCCCCAAAGTTCGTTGCTGTAACTCAGGTAGTTGGGATAAGCATGGAGTGACGAACCCACGTGCCACACAAGCATGATTCCGAGTAGAAAGAGTACCCATTTGCGTCTACGGGCGATACTCCAGGTTCCAGCTGCTGCGAAGATGACGAGGAAAGGAAGGACAGGCAGCGCATGGCGAAGTCCTATGCTCAGCCTCGAGGTCATACTGAACGCGAGAAAGATTGCCATCGGCATCAGCAGGAACAGAAGCTGCCGCCGCTTGCTCTTCCAGAACGCCAGTGAACAAGCGGAGAGGAGCGTCAGAAGAAGAACCGGCAAGGTGAACTTGATGGTTGCGGCAACCGGGAAGTAGAACCAGTTGCCGTTGCGATACAGCTTGCCGAGTAGGAAAGACGGACGCCCGAGTTCGGATTCAACCAGAACGTCCTGCACCCCGACCAGATATGCTTCCGGTAGGACATGCCAATGCTGAAGAATCGGAATGAGCCGGGTCGAGACTGCCCCATGAGCGAGCGACAAACGGGGTGGGCTCCATATCGCCGCGCCTCCCGGACGTGCAGCATAACGGAAGCCGTAAGAAGTCCAAAGCACGAGTAGCGCGATAGCTGCAACCGCGACTAGGGCGCCCAGACGCCGCAATAGGGTTCGGCGCATCTCCTTCCTGCAGAATAGCACCGCGTCGGTGACAAGCAGCACGGGAAGGATGACGACCAGAAGAATGGTCGAGTGCTTTACCGAGAACGCGAAGCCTGTCGCTAGACCGACTACCACAATACGGATCGGGCTTGGCTCGGTCGCATAGCAGTAGGCGGCGTAGGCTGCGAGCAGAAATCCCAATGAGGCTGCGATATCGGTTGTGACCAGAGCGCCGTGCGCAAGGATGTTAGGGTCGAATGTAACAAGCACCCCCGCCACTATCGCTGCAGGTAATCCGAACAATTTCCGCGCGAAGAACCACGCGCTCACAAGCAGCAGAATCGCGAATAAGGAAACTGCAAACCTTGCCGCTGCCAGCAACAATTCCGTATTTGCAAAGACGAAGGCGTGCCCAACGACAAAATCGTCTGCTTTGCTGTCGGGCAGTCCGCAAGCATGCGGAATGGGGTCGTGTACCTGGATTGCGAGCAGCGGAAGCGCCGCTACAATTTTCACCAGGGGAGGATGCTCAGGATTCCAGCCGAAATCGTTGCATTGCACATAGCGGTAAGCGGCATGGACGTGATCGATCTCATCGGAGGTAATCGATAGCTGGACGACGCTGCTCCATAATTGCGCGAGCATCAGAACGGCAAGCGCGCACAGGATCGTCGGCGGGACCCAACTCGGCCATGCCGGCTTCTGCTCAATGTCAGCCCGCCACGCCGTTGAATCGGGTGGCACCGTCGATTTTGGTTCACTCTGTGTAACGTCGGCCATAATTCGGCTGGGAGGACCACGCCCAATTCAAATATCTAGGCAGAATGTTCAATAGAAAGAAGAGCATCTCGGATGCCAAAGTCGGACGAAGGACGGCGCTGCTAATTGCCTGATGGCATTGGACTATCGGAGATCGCCGGGAATTTATCTGGCCAAACGACCTGAGGGTTGAGGATTAAGCCGCTCCGGACCCACCCTTGAAGATCCAACCCGTATCGTTTGAAAGAGATCCCACGCCTAGTATCAGAGAGAAGCAGGTTCGGAAGAAGCTTGCAGCAGGTTAAGCAGTCGATCCCCTGATCGGTGCAGCGCTGCGAATCGTTAATTCGCCGGCATGTGAATCCAACGAGAGATAGAGACTCTTCGACTCAACGCTTGGAGAGAGGTTACTTGGTCCCTTGCTGCTTGCACTCAAACAGCGTCGAGTTTGCTGCGATAGGGTACGGCAGACGCGGGGAGAGGATGTTGAACACGAGAAGGCTATCGCCATCCGGACAGCTCTTGATCTCCATTAGGAAACGCGCATCCCTGCCCACTTTCTTGTAGTGCGCATTCATTGCCAAGGGCTTGAATGACGCGACATCGGTTCCGGCGGGGCCAGCTTTGATCTGTATCTTTGTGGAATGCAACCGCAATGGCACGTCGATCGTAACTTCGCTGGGAACTGAAATTACGTTTCCTACCGGCGAATCGGGTGCCGGATTGACGACGATTCTTATGCCACAGTCCGGTCGGTCGGTTCCGGCGAGACACGGCTCCATCTGCGCCCAAGACATCGTGACAGCTACCGATAAGAATATAAAACTGCCAACCAAACGCATTCCTTCACCTCGTCAGAGTCAAGCCAACTCTGTTCCAGCACGTAGGACTCCGCTCTACTACTCAAGCCCTGGTTCGTAGGGAAAGGCCGAGATTTCCCGCCCGAACTCCCACAGAAACAAGAAGATACTGGGCTCCTATCGGCGCCTGTGCTTACCTATGCTCCTCGGCGAAGGCCGCGCCAAATGACCCGCATCCTGTGCTTTAAGGCGCTCTGCCAGAGCGCGCGGTTTTTGGTGACGTCTCAATGCGAAGCAACGAAAGAGTTTCTCAGGAATGGATCCTGGCTGATTTGGCAAACGCAGTGCAACGACTGAGTCAGCGGGTGATGGCTGGAACTCGCAAAGTAGAAATACCCGACACTCATGAGTGTTACGTCAGAAACGGTACGGCTTCCTCCGCTGAGCAGAGAACAACCCTCGCAGCGAGAGCCTTTAGGCGCGCAGTCTGATCGCACGCTTGTGCTTGTCATCATAGCGAGTTTGCTGGCCACTATTCCTATTTGGTTGACCTCATTTCCTCCGATGGTGGACCTGCCGGAACATGCAGCTCAGGTAGGACTTCTTCGCAGCCTGCACAACCCGAGCTTTGGGTTTTCCGAGTTGTTCTGGGTGAATTGGTTCACGCCATATTTGTTCGGATACATCCTGGTGTATGCACTGACTCCTCTGTTTGGAATCGTTGCTGCGAGCAAGCTCGTTGTGGCGGCTGCTGTAGCGGCCGTACCAATCGCTACAGCCATGTTGGCGGATGAGACTGGCGCTGATCCCTATTGGGCTCTGCTCACAATCCCAGCGATGTATGGGTATAGCTATAGTTGGGGATTCTTGAATTTCCTGGTGGCAACACCGGTGGGCTTGTTATTCCTGCTGCTGTTTATTCGCCGTGTCAGGAAACCGACTCTGCGAAACGGTGTTTGCCTTGGCTTGTTTTCCATCGTGCTGTTCTTCTGCCACGCGCTGACATATCTTTTTCTTGCCACCATCGCAGTCTTGTATGCACTGCTTGAAACCGGCAGGCTGCGCAAGGCAATAATCGTGGCCATCCCGGTCATCACTGCAATTCCAATAGCGTTTCTTTGGTACCTTCGCACAAGCGCCGATCCCAGTGCCCAGGACCCGATAGTGTGGGGCCTCAACTGGTTCAGCACCTCCGATCCGCATACTTGGGGAGGACGATTGACCGGGTTCTTCCCACGTCTACTTGGTCTCTGGTCCCCGTTGTTCTGCCTGATTTTCGGAATTGCTCTGTTTGCACTGCCGTTTCTGGCGGGCGCGCGCCCCAGTAAACGATGGGCTGTTTGGGTACCCCTTTCAGTCTGTGTTGCGGTGATGCTCTTTGGACCTACGGGAGGACACAGCGGCTGGGCTCTCTCCCAGAGGTTTGCAATTTTCGCTTTGCCGTTTTTTGTGTTGGGGATGGAGAGGTCGTCCACATCCCGGCCCGCATGGCGTGCAGCGCCGGTTTTCATACTGCTGGCCTGGATCTGCGTTCTGATCTCAGTAACTGAGAATTACGAGATCGAAGCCAAAGGCTTCACGCAGATTTTGTCTGCTATGCAGCCCAACCAACGCGCCTTGTCGCTCATGTTTCTGCAAAATACAAAGGCATCCCCTGCCCCTGTATTTCTTCACCTTCCCGCCTGGTATTCGGCTACAAAGCAAGGCGTGGTCGATATGAGCTTTGCCGTGTTCCCCGTCGCCTTGGTGCGATACCGGCCGACGCTGCCGTCGCAGGATCGGTCAGTTTCCGAATGGCGTCCGGAAACGTTTGAGTGGGAAACCTGGCACGGAGACTTGTATCGATACTTTGTGGTACATGCGACCGTTGATTTGGGACCTAGGCTCTTTGGGCGCGCTCCCTGCCCGGTCTCGCTGGTGACTCGCTCCGACAACTGGTGGTTATACGAAAAGGATCCTCAGTGCACTTCAGGCGAAGAGCAAACCTCACCTCCCGCAACCAAATCCGCGTTGCCGCGCTAAAACACGCCCATAGTGGGAACTTAGACACTTTAGCAGCCAACTTATCTGGGCCAACTCAATTCTTGCTGCTGTAAGCCATTGATTACAAATAGATAAAGTGGCTGAACCTGGGGTGTCGATTGGCAGGCGAGGTGCACCTAACTGAGCTTCAAGCACGGTGGCGATGGGGCTACCGTGTCCAGGAGTAAGTGTTCAAATGGAACCAACTTTAGAGGGTCAACCGGCAAAAGCCGTATGGAGCGCAGTACAAACCTACACCTTGGCTGTCGTCTGTCTCGTCATTGGCGTGACTATCGGATACCTTGTTCGAGGCTCAGCCGCTGCTCCGACACCCTCTGCTCAACCAGCAACAGATCAGGCACAAGCGGCGCCTGCCGGGATGGGTCAGCAAAGAATGCCAACCCTTGCCGACATGAAGCGCATGGCCGACCAGCAAGCCGGACCTCTGCTGGACAAACTCAAGAGTGACCCCAAAGATGTAGCCACGCTAAACAAGACTGCCCTCACTTACAAGGCGACCCACCAGTTCAAAGAGGCAATCACGT
Source organism: Verrucomicrobiia bacterium (assembly GCA_035482295.1). Taxonomy (GTDB): domain Bacteria; phylum Acidobacteriota; class Terriglobia; order Terriglobales; family Acidobacteriaceae; genus Bog-257. The sequence goes on along the minus strand of DATHQX010000159.1, from coordinate 54,757 downwards.
ATTTTCAGAGAGCGCTCGTGATCGATCCGAAAAACGTGGCTATCCGCACGGACATGGCCTCGTGCATGTACTACACCGGCGACGTGGACGGGGCCATCGCCCAACTTGAAAAATCACTGACGTACGATCCGAAGCATGCGGGAACACTGATGAACCTTGGCATCATCAAGTGGAAAGGCAAGAACGACGCCAACGGCGCAATCGCCGCATGGCAGAGTCTCCTCAAGGCCAATCCGAACTTTCCGGAAAAAGAGAGAATTCAAAGCCTGATCGCGGAAGCGAAGCAATCGCAAGAAAGCGCAAGTCTTCCAACGCAAGCGAAGGATTAACCGGGCGGTCTTGGTTTGGGCCTTTGACCCCTCCGCAATCGCCACGTGAAGCAGATTGCCGTAGGCGAGGCCTGTAAGAGCGGCGGCTCAGCTCTTGCAGCACGCCGCCCTGATAATCACATTGCCGATGGAATAGAAGACACGCCTTCAGAAATCAGGGCTGGACCTAAACGAATCAGAACTTAGCTCAGCAAAACGTCGGGACTCTTACGCGCAATGTGGAGCAGTTTCAGCGTCGCCTGACGCGGCTCGCGGATCCCTTGCTCCCAACTTTCCACTGCATTAGAGCTGACATTCAGCAGGCGGGCAAATAGCGTCTGGCTGGCGTTCAGGCTTTCGCGCAGGGCGCGGATATCGGAAGGCTTCATCGGCTTTGGCCGTGCCGGCAGTTCCACGGTCCGCAAATCGAGTTTGACGCCGCTCTTCTCGGCCGCAGCCACCGGAGTACGCTGCTCGTCTCTGTTTTTCTTCTTCTTGTCCTTCTTGTTCTTCTTGCTCATTGCGCCTCCGTGCAGATCATTTGGATGAAATATCCTACAGTGTAGGAGCGGCACAGAGCGCGGTAAATGGCCCGGAAGGGTGGTTGCAATGCTGCTACTTTTGACGGATATCTCGTGTCACAGGCCTCCCCTTTTCTCCTAGTTCCAGATAGGCCCACGGCAATTCGTGGTCGTGCGTGAAGACCACGAGCCACTGCTCCGGAATGGCAAGCTCATAGAATCGGTGCTTGTTGTCGATGCTCTCCAGCGGATACAGGTCGTACCCAAGCACCCAGGTCGGGTCGAGGTGTTTGGCGTCGGAGACCAGATCGCTGGGATAGGCGGCGACCTTACCGCCGCTGCGAACGATGACTGCTTGCAGATTTCGGGTGTGTCCGGGATAAACCTTCACCGAAATGCCGGGCACGATCTCGGCGTCGCCCCGAAGCAGTTTCATTTGCTCTGACTGAATTAGCGGATCGTAGTTGTCCGTCATATAGCTCACGCGGTCGCGTTCGTGCTGCTCGTGCGCGTGTTCCACCTCGCCAGCCTGCACATAGTAGGTCGCGCGAGGAAATGTTGGAACCGGCTTACCGTCTTTGTAGTAGGTGTTCCAGCCGCAGTGATCAAAGTGCAGATGGGTGTTGATGACGACGTCAATTTCATCCGGCGAGATTCCGGCAACTTCGAAGTTTTTCATCAGAAGCGCCCGATTGCGATAGATTGACTGGCTCTTCTCGCTGAGCTTGCTGCCGATTCCGGTTTCGACCAGAACGTTGTGACTGCCGGTGCGGATCAGGAGCGAATTCAACCCCATCGGGATATTGTTGCGTTCGTCCGGTGTAATGCGCTTTTCCCACATCACCTTGGGGACGACCCCGAACATCGCGCCCCCATCCATGTAATAGTTGCCGTCCGAGAGTATTGTCAGTTCAAAGTCACCCAATGTCGTTCGATCCACAACTTGTCTCCTGAGCAGGATATGTGGTCGATGATACTGAATCTCGGCGGATGCCGGATAATCCGTGAACGCAGAAAGGGAAGCGTCTATGCGAATGGCAGACATTATTCGCCGCACAATATTTGTCCTGTGCTGTAGCGCTCTATTAGTGGCACAAAGCGGCAGCAAGAGCGGAACCTCCGAGCAACAGCCACAGCCACCGTTGCCGGCGGCGCAGCCTCAGGTGCCTACAGCACCCAGCCAGCCCCGGGACGACCTCTCGCAGATGCGGGACGATCTGAACCGGATGGAGAGTCTCAACATGAACATGAGCAGCGAAATCGAGTTTTTGCACGATCAGAACTTGCAGATATTGCTGCGCACCAATTCGCAGATGTGGACCGTGCTGATTCGAGATATGCGGCGGCAACTCGAGCAGGAAGAACAGCGCGGTGTGGCTCCGCCGGCGGTCAAGAAGTAGCGGTCAGTGCAAATGCGAAAGCGGCAGCCGCAGCCTGCAAAGCGAAACATCGAGCGTTAGCGATTTTCTCCAGCGCCAGTGGATGAAGGCGCCGAGGTTGCCGCCGGTGCGGCTACCGGAGTTGTATTTGGTGCAGGTACTGCCGCGGGGGTTGAGGTCGCAGCGGGTTCGGAAGGCTCGGCCGCTGGCTCAGCAGTTTCAGCTGTTGGCGCCACCGCTGCGGGGGTGTTCGACGCAGTTAAGGGTGCTGCGGTCGTGGCCCGTCCGGCAGGCTCTGAGGGCATCGCCGATGCTACAGGAGCGGGTGGACGCTTGGGTGTTGGGGCATACTTCTCAACCGTGTTGAGCAGCACCATCGCTTCCTTCGGAGGAGGCACTTCGCCATTCAGCACCGAGAAGTAAGTCCAGTCTTTGCCATAGAAAGCCTGGGTGTCAGCCTGATCCTGATTGATCACGCCGCCGCTCAACGAGACTCCGAGGAACAATCCGCGAGCACGTGAATAAGTCAGCACTTGCGCGCGCATGGTCAGATCCGTGCTCGCCTGAGCGTCCCGTCCGACCGGTCCAGCGGCGGCCGAGGCATCGGCACCCAACTTGAACTTACTCTGCAGCAGATGCTGCATGCCGTCATCGGTGCGAATGATCAAGACCAAATCAGACGCCTGTCCGCCGGCTTGAAAACCGAAACTGCCACCGGTGACTTTGAAGAACGCCGGCGAGCTCCATCCCTTGTCTGTGCGGCAAGTGGCAACGCCCTTACCGTAGTTCGCGCCGAAGATAAAGCTGGCTTTCAGCGACGACGGGATGATTGCAATGCATTTCGCGCCCGACATGATGCTGTCGGGAATGGCTCGGTCCGGCGCGGACATGATTTGATTCAGCACGGTGCTGGCGGTCTGGATTCGCTCCAGATCAGCGTCCCGGCGCTCCGATGCGAAACCAGCTAGGGTCAGCAACAACGATGTTGCCGTAAGAACAGCGATCTTTTTCATGGCATTCATGGCTCGACTCCCAGTTCGTTCAGGCGTGGCGCGCGCCGGCGATCAGCCAGCCAACTTCATCTTAGAGCGTTTGATGGGGAGAGAAGCGGGAAGAAAACGGCAGTCTGGTTACTCTTTAGTGACCTGTTGGATTGAAGGCGTACGGTCCGTGAGTTGACCAATGAGGGAGATGAGGGCAAAAACAAAGGGCTGAAAGAGGAGACCCTCGTAACCTCTTCCAGCCCTGTCTCCCAGGTTCTGTGGTAGGTGAATGCAGTATGGAATGGCCGAGTAATTCACGCAAGATAACGAAAGTACAATACGCCTATTGTACTTTCGTAATAAGGTTTCAACGGAAGGTAACCATTTTCGGAGGCTAACCAGAGCAAAACTTCGTCCGGAGCGGACCTCGGAGACTAATCGGGAGATCGTTTCGTCGGTTCGAATTTGCGCGACTAAGCGGACCGGCTCACTGAGTTGTCGACAGCAGCGAGTGCGTGACCGCATGCACGGACAGTGCAATGCGGTTTGTGACGCCCACCTTGCGGAGCAGCTGAGCGACGTGCGCTTTCACCGTCCGCTCGATGATTCCAAGCTCGCTGGCGATTTCCCGGTTAGAGCAGCCAGCAACCAGGAGGCGGAGAACCTCACGTTCCCGCTCGCTAATCTTCGAGGCATTGGAAGGTTCAAGCCGGCGGGCAGAAGTAGTGACTCGTTCAATAAACATTGCCAGAACACGGCGCGGGATCCACACAGATCCTGCATGAACCTCATGGATCGCTTTCTTAAACTGGTCTGCGGTGGCTTCCTCCGAAATGTATCCTTTCGCCCCGGCCGTCACAGCGCGAAGAATGTCTTCATCATTGTCGCCCGGACCGGTGACGATGATCTTTATCTCCGGACGCGCCGCTTTCAAAGCCGACATTCCAGCGTAAAAAGCCGGCCCGCGATTCACCGTCATCAGCACCAACTCGTCTTCAGGACCTTCCAGAACGCTGATCACGCTGCCCTTGCGGATCTGTATGCCCGCCTGCGAGGGGAAGATCGCCCGTAGTCCCAGGAAGCGAACTGGATCACTTTCAAGCACGGAGACATGGATGATCTTCTGCGTATAAGCTTTCATCGTTGCGCCACGTTACAACAGAATTGAATCATCCCAGAACCCTCATTTTCACAGAACCATAATGCAGCACGATGGTGTTGTAGTGAACACCAGAAAAGCTGCTCTGGAAGAACTTCAAAGCACAGGTTTTCTACACCCGCGAATCGATGCTCTTGTTCAAAAAATCACTACGTACATTAAGCTTGCAGCATTTTCCAGCTGTTGTATAGTCGCTCCCCTCACATCTATTTAGGTGCTAAGGCAATGGGCCTTTACATGCTAGGCGGTAAAGAGGAGAAAGAAATGAGCGCAACTGCTGCAACCAAACAGGCCGGAAGCCTCGTAGTTGCTTCCGACAAACTAGAACGGACGAAAGTCTGGGGCGAAGACGATGCGACTGTCTTGTGGCAAGGAGCCTTTGCCACCTGCGGAGGCAAAGGCGCCACTATGTCGTCCACCATCGTCTACGAGATCGAACCAGGAGGACGACTGGGCTGGCATACCGACCAAACCGAGGAGACGCAATACATTCTCGCGGGCAACGGAACGCTCTACATGGAAGACGGCAGTGCACATTCGCTCATGCCGGGAAGTGTTTTCGCCATACCGGCAAATGTGCGTCATGATCTTGCCAACACCGGCAAGGAGACGTTGCGAGCTGTCGCATTTTTCGCGGCTGCGATGTTCACGCAGAAGTTCGACAACGTGATGTTGCCTCCGAAGACGCACGTCCTGGGCACGCCGAATCGTGAGGGAGAAATCTAGGAACCGGTCTCGCGTTTTTTCAAGCAGGCTTTGTCAGGGCGGGTGAAAACCGCCCTGATCTGCGTTAAGCGGCGGGTTTGCGTCTGGAATTCCTCTTCGCTTTGGCAGCCACCTTGACCTCAGAGGCGCGCTCGGCGTCTTCGACGCGTTGCGGTGGCTTCTTGGGCAGCGATGCCAGACTTTCTTTCAGGGCGGCCATCAGATCGACCACGGGAGCCATCTTCTTCGGCTTCTCGACCGGCGTGACCTCTTCACCTTCCAGACGCGCTTTGATCAGCGTCTTGACGTTCTCTTCGAAGGTATCGTGATACTTCTCCGGTTCGAAGTCGCCTGCCAACGCTTCGATGAGCTGATGAGCGACCTTGACCTCTGCCTCTTTGAGTTCAACGTCAGGCCGTCCAAAACCTTCCAGATCGCGCACCTCTTCCTTGTAGTACATCGTGTGCAGCATCATGCCGCCTTTGTACGGACGAAGAAATACCGTGTACTCACGGTTATGCATAGTGATCTTCGCGATAGCGACGTAATTGGTCTCTTCCAAAGCGCGGCACAGCAGAGCGTAGGGGCGACGGCCCGCCTCTTCGGGAACCAGAAAGTAGGAAGATTCGAAGTAGATGGGATCAACGTCGTTGGCATTGACGAATTCCAGAATCTCCATGGCCTTGGCCGTCTTGGGCTCGATCTTCTTGATCTCTTCGGGCTCGATGATGACGTATTCACCCTTGCGGTACTCGTAACCCTTCACGATCTCGCTGCGCTCCACCACGCGCTCGTCGTGCGGACACCAAAGTTGCTGCTTAATCCGGGTGTTGTCGTCGCGATGCAGCATGTGGAAGGAGATGTGGTTACCGCGCGCGCCGGAGAACAACCGCACCGGCATTGAGATCAGACCAAAAGTCAGGTATCCAGACCACACGGAAGATGCCATAGTTCATCCTTCTCGGAAGTTGCCTCGCCCAGTCCGGGCGGGAAATGGGAAACCCCCAGCCTGTGGAAAACTGGGCAACATATGATCGGGCGCTTCCCTCAGCTTCGTCAAGCCTTATTATTCAAGCACCTGCAAACCCAAGACCAGCTGCAACTACTCTGAGTGGGATGCTATCCGATTGCTGCTTGCTGTATCTCCGGTCATATCGCCGTGCCGTGACCATATCGTTCCGAGGATGCGATACTGGGCAGGAGTGACAAATCTGTTCCATGAAAGGGCCTTACCGGCGAGCGTCGTGGCCGTCGGCTTCGCCATTTTGGCCCGAGCCATGGGGTCGGTGACTGACGGCGGTGCGATCGCCGGTGTTCTCATCGCCTTTATCCTGATGGTGGCCAGCGGTTTCCCAGGATTTGCCCCTCTGCTGGCATTGTTTCTGCTTACGGTGATCTCGACTCGCTGGGGCTATAGAAAGAAACAGCGCTTAGGGGTGGCGGAGCAAAAGCGCGGACGGAAGGCCTCTCAAATCTTTGCCAATCTGGGTACCGCGGCGATTTGTGTCTTGCCCGTCTTCTGGCTGCCCGAGCTCAGCAACCTGCTGCTGATTGCTTCGACCGCGGCGCTGGCCGAAGCGGCAGCCGACACGGTTTCCAGCGAATTGGGTCAGGCGACGGCGCGCGGGGCATATCTCATCACCGACTTTCACGACGTGCCGATCGGTACTAACGGCGCGGTCAGCATCGAAGGCACGATCGCTGGATGCGTCGCCGCTTGCATCGTGGCGTGGGTGAGCGGCGTGGCGGGTTTGATCGACTGGCATTGGACGCCGGTCGTCGCTCTTGCCGCGGTCGGGGGAATGTTCCTGGACAGCATCATGGGCGCCACTTGGGAGAACTCCGGCAGGATGGGCAATGATGCGGTCAACTTCGTCAGCACGGTGTTTGCCGCCGACGTGGCGATGGTCGTGGTTATGATCATGCAGCGTCTCGGCGCTTGAAATTGCGAAGAACGATCTGAGAACCACAATGTCTGATCCAGGCAACTACCGCTCAGTCACAGACCTGACGCATAACCTGAACGATCGCTGTCCCAATTGGGAGGGCACGCGGGCGTCTCCCTTCCAGGCACAAGAACTTGGGAACATCGAACGTGATGGATATTTCTCGCGGATATTCTCGACTCAGGAGCACTACGGTACGCATCTCGACGCGCCCGCGCACTTTGCTGCGGACGGCTGGACTGTGGAGCAGATTCCCGTCGAACGCCTGGTTCGGCCGATGGTTGTACTGGATGTGCGCGAGGGCGTGAAGAAAAGTGTCGACTATGCTGTGAGCGCAGAAGACGTCACACGGTGGGAACAGGCGCATGGTGCGATACCGTCGGGCGCGGTCGTGCTGGCCTATACGGGCTGGGACGAACGCTGGGCGGAGCCGGTCACCTTTCGCAACGAACAGAGCGACGGTCTTACGCACTATCCGGGATTCTCGCTGGAGGCCGCTCAGTTCCTGGTCAAGTCGCGCGGGGTGGTTGGACTAGGCATTGATACAATGAGCGTCGATATCGGCGCGACCACAACCTATCCCGTTCATCTGTTCACATCGAAAGAGAATCTTTACCACCTGGAAAACGTTGCGAATCTCGCCACGGTCCCCGCGAGTGGAGCAACCATTATCGTCGCCCCTATCAAGCTGGAAAATGGATCGGGCGGGCCGGTACGCCTCTTCGCGCTGATGGCGTGAAGTCGAGCCTCTTTACTCGGCTGCTTCAGAAAAACGCTCAGCGAACGTGGGCCTTGTACAGCAGGTAGCTAAAGCTCTCGCGCAGCGCTGCCAGGAATCGTCCGAAGAGCGTCTTGGGAACCGAATCCGGCCGCGGCGAGATGTAGACCTTGATGCCTTGCGCCTCCATCATCTGCTTGGCGCGAAACATGTGATAGGCATCGCTCACCAGAATGCAGCTACGCATGCCATTCGCCCTAAGGATCACAGCCACACGTTGCGTGGATTCATCGGTGTCGCCGCCTTGCGTTTCTGCGATCAAGTCACCGTCTGAGATGCCGCGAGATTCCAGGTAATCGCGCCCTACTTGGCCTTCACTGAAGTGGGGATCTCCTCCCGACCCGCCGGTGGTGATTATGACCGGCGCCAGATCGCGCTTATACAGGGTGTACGCATGATCCAGTCGTGCCCGGTAAACCGGTGAGGGATGGCCGACGTATTCCGCCGCTCCATAAACGATAATGGCGTCGGCGGGATGCTCCTCGTCGACACCAGCTTCCTGCATGATCTTCGTGCAGATATTGAGTAGAAGTCCCAGCGCAACGGCTACGACCAGCGTTGCGAACCAGAGCACGGGATGAGGCGTTGACTTTCGAAATGCCGTGGCCATCTACTCCTGGCCTAGAAGCTCAATGATCTGTTCCTCGGGTATGGCCCCATGACGCAGCAACCGCCATCCGACCTCGCCCGTGAGGTCAATGATGGTGGACGGCATGACGCCGGGGACCTGTCCACCATCGACGATCACCGACAAACAATCGCCCAACTGATCGCGCACCTCCATCGCCGTCGTACATTCGACTTCGCCGTGAAGGTTGGCTGAGGTTGCGGTAATGGGCAGTCCTGCTGAGCGGATGATGGCCATGGGAATCTCGGCGGCCGGTACTCGCAGGGCGACGTTCCCGGTATTAGCTGTGACCTTGAGCGGCAACTTGGGATCGGCCTTGACGATAATCGTGAGGGGCCCGGGCCAGAAGCGGCGCGCCAGCAGGTAGAAGATCTCTGGTACCGGCCAAGCCAGGTCAGCCGCTTGATCGACAGACTCGATCAGGAGCGACAGCGGTTTGTGCCGCGAGCGGGTCTTGATCTCGTAAACGCGATCGACTGCATGCAGATTGAATGGATCGACGGCCAGCCCGTAGAAGGTGTCCGTTGGCACGCCCAGCACCTCACCCGCGCGGATTTTTTCGGCCGCATAGGTGATCAATGACGACTCCGGCGCTTGGCGGTTGATTTTGACGATTTCGGGACGCAACCGTGCCTCTTCTTATAGCGAGGGTTAGCGGAGCGAAAACTAACTACAGCTCCGCGGGACGGCAACTGAGCAGATTACCACGTTGCTTCCTCTCCGCGCGGTGAAGTTGCGCACCGCGGTGTACGATAGACGCGGTTCTCCCTCGAACGATGCCCGATCTTACTGCATTTGAATCCCGCCTGCGGCGCGTGGATAGCCGCCAAAATGCCCACGTCAGAGATTTGCGTCGCGGCTTTGCTGAGGCTGCGCCCAACGACCGCGGGGAAGTGGCCGTCGAAGGCATGCATCTGATCGAAGAGGCGGTGCGTAGCGGGCTGAAGCTGAGCACGGTTTTCTTCAGCGAATCGGCACGCGAACGCGCCCACCGCCTCGTGCCGCAGCTTTCCTCTCACACAGAAGTACTGCTCCTGCCTGATTCAGTGTTTGCCAGCGCAGTCCCTACTGAGACGCCGCAGGGGGTGGCCGCGCTGGTGCGGGTCAAAGCGGAAGAGGTTGCGACGATCCTCAAGACGTTGCCCGTGCTGCTGATGATCACGGCTGGCTTGCAGGATCCCGGGAACCTGGGCACTATTGCCCGCTCCGCGGAAGCCTTCGGCGTGACTGGCCTGCTGCTTGGAGAGCGGAGCGTGAGCCCCTGGAACTGGAAGGCGGTGCGGGCCTCCGCCGGGTCGCTGTTCCGTCTGCCGCACGCAAAGGTTGAGTTGGCGACCGCCCTGGGCGCGGTCAAGTCGAGAGGCATCCGCGTTCTGGCTACCTCATCTCATAAGGGACGCTTGATTTCGGAGGTTGACCTGCGCGTACCGATAGCTTTCGTGATCGGCAACGAAGGAGCCGGTATTCCCAAAGAGATTTTGGCAGAAGCCGATGAGATTGTTGCGATTCCGCAATCACCTAAGGTCGAGTCGCTGAACGCTGGCATCGCGTCATCGATTCTTCTATACGAAGCGGCCAGACAGAGAAGCGCAAACTCACCACAAAGCCCCAGAGACACAGAGGCTTAGAATTCAATCAGGATTCGCGTGTTCTCAGTATTTCTGTGTCTCAAGTTGGTAAATGAGCCTATTCCAGAACAATCCGGCGCAGGATGAAGCGATCGACAAGTCGCGGCCGCTGGCCGATCGCATGCGCCCGCGTAACCTGGACGAGTTCGCCGGGCAGGAGCACATCCTCGGGCCCGGTAAGCCGCTGCGCGTGCAGATCGAGCGCGACGACACTGGCTCGTTAATCTTCTGGGGACCTCCCGGGGTTGGGAAGACGACGCTTGCGAAGATCATCGCACGGATGACGCACGCTGACTTTATCGAGTTTTCGGCTGTCCTCAGCGGGATCAAAGAAATCAAACAAGTCATGGCCGACGCGGAGCGTGCGCGTCAGTACGGTACCCGGACCATCGTTTTCGTCGACGAAGTACACCGCTTCAACAAGGCCCAGCAGGATGCCTTTCTTCCTTACGTCGAGAAGGGGAGCATTCGCCTGATCGGCGCAACCACCGAGAATCCCTCCTTTGAAGTGATCTCGGCCCTGCTCTCGCGCACTCGTGTGTACGTCCTCAAGCCGCTGACAGAAGACCAGATTGTTGGCCTGTTGCAGCGCGCGCTAAAAGACGAAGAGCGAGGCCTCGGCGATCTACATCTCGAGGCGGATGAGGCGGCGCTGCATAAGATTGCGGCGTATTCCAGCGGCGACGCCCGAAGCGCCTACAACGCGCTGGACGTAGCGGCCACGTTGGCCAGAGACGCCGGCTCGCAGATCACAGATGCCATCGTCACCAACGCCCTCCAGAAACGGGTGCTGATGTACGACAAAGCCGGCGAGGAGCACTACAACATCATCTCCGCGCTGCATAAAAGCGTGCGCAACAGCGACCCCGACGCTGCGCTCTACTGGCTTGCCCGCATGCTGGAGGCTGGAGAAGACCGGCTGTACGTCGCGCGCCGTGTAGTGAGGATGGCCGTCGAGGATATCGGACTCGCCGATCCCAACGCTTTGAATATCACCCTCGCCGCAAAAGAGGCCTTCGATTTCCTGGGGGTGCCGGAAGGAGATCTCGCGCTGGCACAGGCTGTGGTCTATCTGTGTGCCGCACCGAAATCTAATGCTGTGTACCTGGCCTACGGCGCGGTACAGGAAGACGTCGAGCGCACCGCGCAGGATCCCGTTCCGCTACAGTTGCGGAATGCGCCGACGAAGTTGATGAAGGGCTTGGGCTACGGCGAAGGCTATCAATACGCGCACGATCTGGAAGAGAAAGTCGCCGACATGCAATGCCTGCCCGACAATCTGAAGAACCGCGTCTACTATCATCCTACCGACGAAGGTATCGAGAAGCGAATCAAAGCGCGGCTGGAAGAAATCAAGCAGGCTAAGCGAAAAACCGGTTTACCACGGAAACACGGAGCCGCCGGAGAAGAACAGAAAACTTAGACTCGTGAGCACCTCTCATAAGTCTCGGCAAGCCTTTTGAAATTCATTAAACTCCGTGTCCTCTCTGCCTCTGTGGTGATTACCTTCCCGCTATATTCTTCTTCAGGAACTCCAGCGACCGTTCCCGTGCCAGATTCGCTGCCGCAGGATTGTAAGCGGCACGGGCGTCGCAGTTGAATCCGTGATCGGCACCGGCATACCAGAAAATCCGTACCTCTGGATGAGCAGCCTGCAACTGATCGATACCTTCCTTGGGGATGTGCTTATCCAATGCGCCGAAGTGCAGCATTACTGGGCAGCGTGGATTTTCCTGCGAATAACGAGTGATGTTTCCACCGTAGTAGCCGACGGCTGCTGCTGGATCCAGCCGAGTCGCGGCGAGCCAGGCCATTGTTCCGCCGAAGCAGTAGCCGATGACGCCAGACCTTGCGACGCCCTGTTCGCGCAGGTATTGGAGCGCTGCTGCCAAGTCCTTCGCTGCGTCGTCGTAGTTGACTTGTCTCGCTAGCGAGATACCTCGTTGCAGATCGTCTCCGGTATAACCGAGTTCTATCCCGCGCTCGATGCGGTCGAACATCGCCGGCGCTACGGCGAGGAATCCATCGCGCGCGTAGCCGTCGGCCACGGAACGTATATGCGCGTTCACCCCGAACGCCTCCTGAACCACGACTAATCCTGCGATCGGCGGGCCATCCGGCAGTACGAGATACGCGTCGAGTTCATGCCCGTCGCTTGCCTTTAGTTTGATCGTTTCGCCCATGCTGAATCTCCGTAACTACGTTTGTAGCGCAGACGCGCTGCGTCCGGCGCGTGGAGGCTGCAGAAATGTATTGCGGACGTGTGAGAATTTTGCGCAATCGAGCTAGCGTCGCTTGCGATGCTCCTTAAGGATGCAGAGATCCATTACGACGAAGATTCCTGCATTTCGTGCCCGCTGGGCCGCCTCTTCGTGAATGACGCCCTCCTGTAGCCAAATGGCCGGAGCCTTGATTTGGATAGCCTGTTCCACGACCTGAGGAACGGCGTCGGGCCGCCGGAATACGTCGACAATGTCGACCTTCTCGGGCACATCGAGAAGCGACGGGTAAGCTTTTTCGCCCAGCCATTCCTTGATGGTCGGATTTACCGGGATGATGCGATAGCCGTGCGCACGCATGTACTCCGAGACGCCGAAGCTTGGGCGCATGGCGGAATCCGACAGGCCGACGACAGCGATGGTCTTAGCCGTATGAAGCAGTTCCGTAATCTTTTCGAGATCGCTCAAGACCATGGTTCCCGATGCTGTGCTCCCGCCCCCTCAAAAGAGCGTCGAGCGGAGGATCTTTCTGAGTATTGCTGCAGCTGACGGCCGACGGCTAATCCAGCGCCTGCTCCAGGTCGGCGATGATGTCTTCGATGTCTTCAATGCCGACAGAGATTCGCACCATACCGTCGGTCAGGCCAATGGCTTTACGGCCTTTCTCGCCGATGGCGGCATGCGTCATCGTCGCCGGATGCGAGATGAGGGTTTCGACGCCGCCCAGCGATTCGCCCATGGTGCACAGGCGGACACGCTTCAACAGCCGCTTGGCGTTGCTGAGCGAGCCCGTCTCGAAGGTAATCATCGAGCCAAAGCCCGACATCTGTCTGCAGGCAAGTTCGTATTGTGGATGGCTCTTCAGGCCGGGGTAGAAGACCTTCTTCACCTTGCGATGGCCGCTCAGGTAATCCGCCATGACACGGCCGTTGTCATCATGCTGCTTCATACGCACGGCAAGCGTCTTTGTCCCGCGCAGCACCAGCCAGCACTCGAAGGGCGACAGGATGGCGCCTGCGGCCTTCTGCACGAAGGCCAGATTCTCCGCCTGCTCCTCGGTCGTGCAAACCAGCACCCCGCCCAATCCATCGCTGTGGCCGTTAAGGAACTTGGTCGTCGAATGCATCACGATGTCGGCGCCCAGCCGAATCGGTTGCTGGAAATACGGCGACATGAAGGTGTTGTCGACCACGACCTCGCAGCCGCGCTTGTGCGCGATCTCGCTGACGGCGGCAATGTCAGTCAGGCCCATCAGCGGATTCGTCGGTGTTTCGATATAGACGTAGCGAGTGCTCTTCCGAATCGCGTTCTGCACGTTGCGCGGATCGGCGGTGTCCACGTAAGTGAACTCCAGGCCGAAGTTGGTCATGACCTGGTTGAACAACCGCGGCACGCCTCCGTAAAGATTGTTCGAAGCGACGATGTGATCGCCGGCCTTCATCAGATGGCAAATTGCGCCCACCGCGGCCATGCCACTGCCAAACACGCGGGCAGCGATGCCGCCCTCCAGCGCTGCGAGATTTTCCTCGACGCGCGTGCGCGTAGGATTGCCGGCGCGGGAGTAGTCATAGCCTTTGGTTTTGCCGAGTTCTTCCTGCGCGTAGGTAGAAGTAGCAAATATCGGAGGCGCTACGGCTCCGGTGGATGGATCGGCTTCGTTGCCGGCATGAATGGAGCGAGTGGAAAATCCGAAAGCATTCTTTTTTGGCATATGAAGTCGTTCACCACAGGTCAATGAGCACACGGAGACTTAAGCGAGAGCATTAGCAACGTACACTTCGGAGAAAATTCAGCGTTTCTCGCCGAACTGGAAGATCCCTTTCGACAAATAACGCTCGGCCGAGTCAGGAATGATGGTTGCGACGCGTTTGCCGGCTCCGAGCCGTTTTGCAATAGCGATAGCCGCAAAAACATTGGCGCCAGCACTCGATCCGGCAAGTACGCCTTCCATGCCCGCCAGCTTCTTCACCATGTCAAAAGCGTCGGTATCGGTCACGGCGACAATTTCGTCTGCAAGTGAGCCGTCGAATGTCTTGGGGATGAAACTCGCGCCAATGCCCTCGACTTCGTGATCGCCCTTCGGGCCGCCGCCGAGGACCGAACCCTCGGTCTCGACTGCTACGGCAAGAATCTTCGGATTGCGTTCTTTGAAATAACGCGCGATACCGGTAAACGTGCCGCCCGTTCCACAACCAATGACGATAGCGTCCACCTGCCCGCCGAGTTGCTCAAAATACTCGCGACCCGTGGTCTCGTAATGGAAGTCGGGATTGTCCTGATTTTCGAATTGGCCGGCGATGAAGGAATTAGGGGTGCGGGAAGCGCGCTCTTTCACGTAATCGATAGCGGCCTGCATCCCGCCATCCTTCGGGGTTCGAATGACCTCGGCGCCCAGTGCTTCCATCAACGTGACTTTTTCCTGCGAAAAGCCTTCCGGGACGGCCAGCACCGTCTTGTAGCCGCGGCCAGTGCCAATCAATGCGAGCCCAACTCCGGTATTTCCGGCCGTGGCTTCGAAGATCGTGGCACCCGGCTTCAATCGGCCGTCGCGTTCAGCTTTGGAGATCATTCCCAGCGCAGCACGGTCTTTAATGCTGCCGCCCGGATTCAGGTACTCCAGCTTGGCGTAAACGTCGCCGGCGCCGGAGGGAACGATCTTCCGCAGGTGAAGGATGGGGGTTTCGCCGACGAGTTCAGTGATTTCTTCGGCAACACGCAAAGAGGGCATCTCGGCAGTCTTCATGAGGGCTCTAGAAGGTAACGCTCAAGGGTACGTGAAGTCGAACGGCATGGTCAACGTGAGCCTTGGTTACTTTTGCGATTTGCGGAGGGTTGTTCGCGTTGCCTCGGCGCAACCCGTTTTGCCGCGCTGCGCTTCTTACTTTCAGAGGAGGCTAGACATTTATGGTAACGGCAAGAAAATCCAGCTCGAGCAGCCACCGCAGCAAGTCCTCGCGTCGAGGGACATCCCGCTCGACAACAGCAAAGAAGCGGGCGAGCCGGACTCGCTCATCCTCGACCAGTGGGTCCAGCAGCGGACATCGCAAATATAGCCGTAAAGCGCAAAGCAAGGTCGGAAAAGTCATGCGCGAGTACAAGCATGGCAAGTTGAAGTCGCGAGGCAAGCGCAAGGTGAAGAGCCGCAAGCAGGCCATTGCCATTGGCATCAGCGAAGCTCGTAAGTCAGGTGCCAAGGTGCCTCGCAAGAAAGCAGCGTGAAATACCAAAGAAAAACGCGGGCTTGATGCCCGCGTTTCCTGCTTCAAATTCACAAGTCCGCAGATTAGGCCCTTGCTGTTCCCGGCCTGCCCAGCAACTGACGCAGCACATATTGCAGAATGCCGCCGTGCAGGTAGTACTGAGCTTCCTGCGGTGTGTCGATGCGCACGATCGCGGTGAGTTCGGTCACCTTCCCGGCGGGGTCCTTCGCGTGAACCTTAACGGTTTTACCGGCGGCAAACGTCGCGAGCACATCCGTCAAACCGATTACGTCGAACGTTTCTTCGCCGGTGAGACTCAGGGTTTCAGCGCTCTGACCTTCCAGGAACTGCAGCGGCAGGATGCCCATGCCCACCAGGTTCGAGCGGTGAATGCGTTCGAAGCTTTCGGCCAGGACGGCACGCACGCCCAGCAGCCGCGGACCTTTGGCTGCCCAGTCGCGCGATGAACCGGACCCGTACTCTTTGCCCGCAAGCACGACCAGTGGAGTCCCTTGCGCCCGATACTTTTCCGACGCGTCGAAGATCGTCATTTCTTCGCCGCTCGGAAGGTAGCGTGTGAACGCTCCTTCTTTGTGCGGAGTGAGCTTATTGCGCAGTCGGACATTGGCAAACGTACCACGCATCATGACTTCGTGATTACCGCGCCGCGAACCGTACGAGTTGAAGTCGGCCGGCTGTACGCCATGAGCAATTAAGTATTGCCCTGCAGGGCTGTTGTGCTTGATCGAGCCCGCAGGCGAAATGTGATCGGTGGTCACGCTGTGGCCGAGATAGCAGAGCACGCGAGCGCCCGAGATGTTCTTCACCGCCTCCGGCTTTGCCGGCATGTTCTCGAAATATGGCGGATGCTTTACGTATGTCGACTGGGCGTCCCACGTAAACGTTTCGCCTTCAGGGACGTTCAAGCCGCGCCAGCGCTCGTCGCCCTTGAAGACGTCGGCGTATGCGCTCTGGAACAGATCGCCGGTGATGTACTTATGCACCACAGCGTCGACTTCTTCCGCCGTCGGCCAGATGTCCTTCAGGTACACCGGTGCACGCTTGCCGTTCTGCCCATAGCCCAGCGGCTCCTTGAACACGTCGATATCGATGCGGCCAGCCAGCGCGTAAGCGACCACCAGCGGCGGCGACATCAGGTAATTCGCGCGAACCTCAGAATTGATGCGACCTTCGAAGTTGCGATTGCCGCTCAGCACCGACGCGACGACAAGGTCTTTCTCCAACACGACGTTGGAAACTTCCTGGGGCAGCGGGCCGGAGTTCCCGATGCAAGTGGTGCAGCCGTAACCGACGACATTGAACTTCAGTTTCTCCAGATACGGCATCAGGCCTGAGCGCGTCAAATACTCCGTCACGACCAGAGATCCGGGAGCGAGCGACGTCTTTACCCACGACGGAACTTTCAATCCTTTCTCGACTGCCTTCTTGGCCAGCAAACCGGCAGCGACCAGCACTGACGGGTTGGACGTGTTGGTGCAGCTGGTGATCGCGGCGATGACTACGCTTCCATGCTTGAGCGCCTTGTCCAGTTTGACGTGCTCTTCGACGACGTCCTTCTGCGAGTCCATGCCGGCCGGATGTCCGCCTTCACTTTCCCAATTCGCCTCTTGCTTCGGAGGAACCTGCTGGCCAGGCTTCAGCAAGCCGGGCAGCGCATCTTCAAATGCCTTGGCCGCGTGCGAGAGCCTGACCCGGTCTTGCGGACGCTTGGGCCCGGCGATACTGGGTTCTACAGTCGCGAGATCGAGCTCGAGTACATCGGTGTACTCGGCTTCGGGTGTATCGGCAGTGTAGAAGAGACCCTGCTCTTTGCAGTACGCCTCCACCAGGCTTACCAGTTCGGCGTCGCGGCCGCTCAAGCGTAAATAGTTCAGCGTTTCGTTATCGACCGGGAAGATACCGCAGGTTGCGCCGTATTCCGGCGCCATGTTGGCAATGGTGGCGCGATCGGCGAGTGGCAGGTCTTGCAGGCCGGGTCCGAAGAACTCGACGAACTTGCCGACGACGCCCTTCTTGCGCAGCGTCTCGGTGACGGTGAGCACCAGGTCGGTCGCGGTCGATCCTTCTCGCAGCTTGTTTTTCAAGCGGAAGCCAATGACTTGCGGGATCAGCATCGATACCGGCTGGCCCAGCATGGCAGCCTCGGCCTCGATGCCGCCGACGCCCCAACCGAGCACTCCCAGGCCGTTGATCATTGTGGTGTGCGAATCGGTCCCCACCAGCGTGTCGGGATAAGCCAGCGGTTTGCCGCTCTCGCCGTTCGCACCGACGAAGACGACGCGTGCCAGATACTCCAGGTTGATCTGGTGGACGATGCCGGTGTCAGGCGGCACGATAGCGAAGTTCTTGAAGGCGGTCTGCCCCCAGCGCAGGAACGCATAGCGCTCCTTGTTGCGCTGGAATTCCAACTCGGCATTAAGTTGCATCGCCTGCGGGGTTCCAAACTCATCGACCTGTACCGAGTGATCGATCACCAGTTCCGCCGGCTGTAGTGGATTAATCAGTGCAGGATTGCCGCCCAGTGCCTTCATGGCATCGCGCATGGCAGCCAGATCCACGACTGCCGGCACGCCGGTGAAATCTTGCAGCAGCACCCGGCTGGGCATAAAGGCGATTTCTTCCGAAGGATGCGACTTCTTGTTCCACGAGGTCAACGCGCGAATGTCATCGGCTTTCACAGTCTTGCCATCTTCGCGGCGCAGCAAGTTTTCCAGAAGAATGCGGAGAGAATAGGGAAGATGTTTAGTAGTTAGTCCCTGTTTTTCGAGCGCATCGAGACGGTAAATCTCGTATTCGCGCTTGCCTGCGCGAAGGACGGAACGACTGCCGAAGCTGTTCATGGATAAGTCCCTTCTTACGAATATTGAGGATTCAGGAGAGGGCGCGGATTCCTGCAAAAGGGGAACTACTTATCTTAAATGGAGCAGGCCCGATTCGGAATAGGCGGTAGAAAAAGTCGCGTGGATCACTGTATTTCGATCTCAGATGTGCCGACCCGACTCTTACTGGCTGCCCTGCTGCACCTTTCGTTGTAGATCGGTGCACAGGTTGTGCAGCTTCGCGTCGTTGGTCAGGCCGTCGGCAATCACGCATTCATCCAGCGCTGCCTTGGGATCGGAATCTTTCTGCAAGTTGGTCAACATGATGTGCGGCGTTGGCCAGTCGGGAGAAAGTTTTGCCGCCTGGCGCAGCTCCGCAATCGCGGTGGCAGTGTCCTTTCTCCTCAAATAAAAGATTGCCAGGTTGTAATGGGCGCTTGCGTTCTTGGGCTCCAGCCGAATCGCTTCCTTGTACTCGGCGATCGCTTCGTCCGGCTTGCCAGCATCGTCAAGCGCGCTGGCCAGGTTCATATGCAGCACCGCGCTGTTGGGCTGTATCGCCAGAGCCGCGCGGTAGTGCTGGACGGCGCCGTTGAAATCGCGTTTGGCGTAGAGCACATCAGCGAGGCCGCCTTGCGCAGTCGCCAACTTGGGGTCGAGCCGCACAGCCTGCTGATATTGCGCGATGGCGCCATTGAGATCGCGGTTGTGTTTGAGCGCCATTCCGAGATTGTTGTGCGCCCTGGCATCGTCGGGGCGCAGGCCTACCGCGGTCGTCAACTCTGCAGTGGCTTCTGTATACCCTTTCTCGTCAAGGTAGATGCGACCCAGATTGTAGTGAGCTTCGAAGTAGTCGGGATATTCCTTGATGGCCGCCTTGTATTCGTCGCTGGCCCCCTGTAGATCGCCATCTCGTTCCATTTGTACCGCCTGATGGAAGTGCCGCTCGGCTGCCGCCGGTATGTTGTGCGAGGATGCCTGGGATGCAGTCGAAGAGCCAGCGCTCTCCGGGGTTGCGGCTGGAGCCGTCGTTTTCTGCTTGCTGGGTATCGCCGGCGGCTTCGGCTGCGTCAGTCCGGGCGCCGGCTGAGGCTGTGGAGCATCTTGGGCGACTGCGCACAAGGACAAAGCCGCGAACGATAAGGACGCGCCGAAAAGCACGCGTTCAAGAAAACTTAGAACTTTTGATTTCATGATTCGACTATTAAGAAGTATATCTGCCGTACCGATATCGCGTCGCGGGCGCTTCGCTGCTACTCTCCCTGCTCCTGCTGCTTCTTGGACGGAGGCTCGTGAATGTTCAAGACTTCTTTCTTCATCTGCTGAAACTGTCCCGTCTGATACCCGTACCTGCGCGCAGGCAATCGTGCAGCTTCCTCTTCGATGGCTTTCGAACGATTGGCGGGATTGGGATGATCCGACAGGAACTGAATGGTCGAGTAGCCGCCTTTCGCGTCGAGCTTGTCGAAAAATTTGGCCATTTGGAGAGGGTCGTACCCCTCCTCCGCCATGATGTGGGAGCCCATCAGGTCAGCTTGGCTTTCGTCCGTGCGCGAGAACTTCAACAACACGCTATTTGCGCCCAGCCCGATCCCAAGCTGGGCAAGTTCTCCCATCAGCGAGCCGCTGTTGGTGAGTTGCCCCGCCAAAGCCAGAGGGATTTCCAGCAGATTCGCCTTGCTCGCCTGGTTGGTGCCGTGGCGCAGAATCACGTGCGACATCTCATGACTCATTACCGCCGCCAGTTGCGCTTCGTTGTCCACCGCTTTCAACAGGCCGGTATTGATGAACATCGGGCCACCTGGCAATGCAAACGCGTTAATCGACGGATCGGCGACGACCTCGAAGGTGAAGTGAAAACCGCTCGATCGCGCCTCTCGCGATTGCATCAGCCGTCGTCCGACGGTGTTTACGTAGTTCGTCAATACAGGATCGTTGACGATCGTCGCCCGTTTGCGCACTTGGGACGCTAATTCCTGCCCTAGCTGAATATCCTGCTCTTTTGTGAACAAGTTGAAGCCGGGATGTAGCTCGGTTGGACCTTGAGAAGTCAAAGACTGAGCGCTTGCGCTGATCGGCTGCAGAAAAAAGACAAGCACGCAAGCGATCCTACAAAGTAGGAGATGAAAATGGGATGGGGCTCGGTGTACTGCGCTCATAGGAGCTGTATAAATTCTACAACCGTGTGCAGTACTGCTGCTCGGTCCGCCGCCAACTGGTCACTTGCGGCAATCGAGGAAAACTGCTGTATCATCGAATCCATTCGCGCGGTGCCCGCAGTCGCGCGTCGGCTATTCGGCTATGGATCAACGCGGCTTTCAGAGGCTGTTACGCCGGACGGTAGCTTTGCCGGTCGTCCTGCTGGTTATGCTGGCGATAACCCTCGCGGGGGAGATCGTGTTGCTGAGTGCAACCCTGCGCTGGGTCGATCACTCCGACCAGGTCATCTCTACCGCGCGCCAGGTCCAGCGCCAGATCGTCGAGATGGACACCGGTCTCCGCGGGTACTATCTCACCGGCGATCAAACCTTTCTGGATTCCTACAACGACGCCAAGGCCCGTGTTCCCGATCAATTCGCCTATTTGCAGAACCTTACCGGAGACAACACTTCACAGCAGGAGCGGCTTGCAGTGTTGAGCCAGTTGTACTCGGGATGGATGCAGTGGGCCGACCAGCAGGTACAGAGCGCGCATAAAACTCCCCCCTCTGCCGCTGATCTGCTCAGTGGGCAAGAGTTGATGCAGGCGATTCGCCAGAAGCAAAGAGTGTTTGTTGCTGAGGAAGAAGGCTTGCGCCGTCAACGCTCAGCGCGAGCCAAGATTCTTAATGCCACTGTGGTCGGTTCAGCGGTGGGATTGTCTTTGCTGATAGCGGTGCTCCTGTTCTTCATCACGCGCCGAGAGTTGCTGGCTTTGTCCAGCACCTACGAAAGGCACCTTCAGGCAGAGGCGGAGCAGCGGGAACAACTGAAGGAAAGCCGCAAGTGGTTTCAGATCGCGTTGAAGAGTCTGGGAGAAGGAGTGGTTGCTACCGATCGGGAGGGATTGGTGTCGTTCATCAATCCAGTGGCGCAGAAACTCACGGGTTGGGAGTATCACGAAGCCACCGGCCGCCATTTCCGCGAGGTCGTACATTTGCTCGACGAGCGGACTCGCCTCGACATCGAAGATCCGACCGAAGGTATACGGAAAGCACAACAGGTGGTTAGCTACTCTGCAAGTTTGGTATTGACCAGTCGCGATGGCAAGGAATATCCGCTTGAATTGACCGGAGCGCCCATTCTTGGCGACAGCAATAACGTCGTTGGCCTGGTATTTGTTTTTCGCGATACCACTCAGAGACGCCAGACTGAGCAGACACTGCGTACTAGCGAGCGCCTCACCCTGGCTGGACGATTGTCTGCCACCATCGCGCACGAGATCCGTAACCCGCTGGATACGGTTACGAATCTGGTTTACCTGTTGCAACATGAAGAAAAATCGAATCCCGACGCGACGCAATACCTGAACATGGCAAGCGAAGAACTCACTCGCATCGCGCAGATCACCAGCCAGCTTCTGACGTTCCATCGCGAGTCCCGAAGTCCGGTGCCGGTGAATCTGAACGAGGTACTGGAAAGCGTGCTCGTTCTGTTCTCGCCGCAGATCAGGCAGAATCACATCCAGGTGAGCCGGCGTTTTGAGACCAACTGCAGCGTCCGCGGCTACCCAGGCGAGTTGCGCCAGGTGTTCTCCAACCTGGTGGGGAACGCCATCGAGGCTATTGCCGGCGACGGCGGACAGTTGGTTTTGCACACGCGAGAATCAAGTCTGTCGTCGGATCCAAACCGCAAGGGAATACGGATCACGGTGCTGGACAGTGGAAGCGGTATCCCGCGCGGAGTGCGCAAGAATCTGTTTGCCCCCTTCTACACGACCAAGGGCGAGAAGGGTACGGGCCTGGGTTTATGGATCAGCCGCAGCATTGTCGAAAAGCATGAAGGCACGATTCACGTCACCAGCACCAGTCGCAACGGTCGCAGCGGCACGGCATTCTCTGTGTTCTTGCCGTATGACCAGACGTTGGGACTACTTGACGCGAGGACGGCGCCTCCCGTCTAGCCAATCACTTTCGCTTGATGGTGAACTTTCTTTCCTGATCGCCGCGCCGCTCGATCGAAATCTCCACGTCACGTTCTTTTTCGAAGCGCGGAAACTTCTCGCCCCACTCCAGTAGAACCAGGTTGCCGTCCTCGGCGAGCAACTCGTCTAGACCGAGAGTGTCGAGCTCGCGCGGGGTATCGATGCGATAGAGATCGACGTGAAAAAGATTGACGTCTGGGCCACGGTACTCGTGGATCAAAGTAAAGGTCGGACTGGTGACATCTTCGTTCGAAGCGGCTTCCAGTCCTTCAGCGATGCCCTTCACCAGCGTTGTCTTACCGGTCCCGAGATCGCCGCGAAGTATGACCATGCGTGCGCTCTTGAGCGTAGGCGCGAGTTCCCGGCCCAATGCCATGGTCTCTTCGGCAGAATGCGTGATGTGCTCGTGAGCGGCCATGCGAAGCGCCATCATTCTAGCAGGCGCAGCATGGCCGTTTGGCCGCAGCGAAACTACTGGATGCGTACAGTTTCGTCGGCCGCCCAGAGTTGCGCGCGATGGAATGCTCCGGGCAATCCGTTAAGCAGATCAGTAGCCGTGAGCGAGTGTTCGCCCATGCGTTCCGCGGCCACATCGCCCGCCAAACCGTGCAGATAAACAGCCGCGATCGCGGCGCGTGCGTAGTCGTTAGGCATCTGGCCGATGATGCCGGCAGTCATGCCCGTAAGAATGTCGCCAGTCCCGCCGGTAGCCATTCCCGGATTGCCGGTGGGATTGATCCACGCGCTGCCATCGGGCAAGGCGACGATTGTGCGATCGCCTTTCAGAACCAGCACGAGATGATGATCGCGAGCGAAACTTCTCGCGACATTGATGCGGTCGGCTTGCACCGCCTTGATCGAAGTACCCGCCAGCCGTGACATCTCACCGGGATGTGGTGTCAGCACCAGAGGCCGCCGCCGGCCGTCCAGCAGATGAGTCTGGTGCTCAAACGCATTCAAGCCATCGGCATCGAGAACGAGTGGAACCGTTGTCTGGTGCACAGCTTCGTGTACGAATTGCACAGTCTCGGGATGTCGACCGATGCCTGGACCGATGGCTACGACCGTCATCGGCTTCATCAACTCAATGAAGCGATCACTTTCTGCTGCGGCGACGGCGATGGATCCGCCAGGAGTTTCCTGCAACGGTTCGGTCATTAACTCGGCGGCGAAAGACGAGACTGTATTAAGCACACGCATGGGCGTGGCTACCGTGCTCAAGCCTGCGCCGGCGCGCAAAGCCGCCATGCCGGCCATTGCAGCCGCTCCTGATTTGCCTAGCGCTCCGCCAACGACCAGGACGTGCCCGTACATGCCCTTGTTGCTGTCCCGTTTGCGCGGGGCGAGTAACGATGCGAAGTCGCGAGGCGTCGTAACTTCGAGATTCAGATTGGAGACGATTGCCTCGGGAGGCGATCCGATTGGCGCCACAAGAATCGGTCCGCGTGTCAGCTCTCCGAAGACATGCGCCGGACGCGGAGCGGTGAAGGTGATGATCGCGTCGGAGTGGACAAAATCGTGACCGCGCTGCGGCGTCATCGCGTCGGAATCGGCTCCAGATGGGATGTCGACGGCGATCACCGGCTGGGCGCCGCGATTCAGGAGCGAGATGGCATCGGCATAGAGCCCCGAGACCGGCGGCTTAAAGCCGGTGCCAAGAATGGCGTCGACCAGCAGATCACAGTTGGCCAAACTACGAGACGACTCGGCCTGCAATTCCTGCGCGCTGGTCACTTCGATCGGACGCAGCGGCAGGCGCTCGAACATCGCCAGCGCGTCGCCTTTCAGTTCCGTTCTCGACGCCAGCAGAACGACCTCGACGACGCGGCCGGCACGGTGCAGTTTGCGCGCGACAACAAAGCCGTCTCCTCCGTTGTTGCCTTTGCCGCAAATGACGACAATGCGATTAGCGCTCGTATGGTGCTGCAGGATGTATTGCGCGACAGCGCTGCCGGCGTTTTCCATCAAAGTCAGAGAGGGAACGCCAAAACGTTCGGTGGTGGCCCGATCGATGGCGCGCATCTCGGCCGCAGTCGTAATTTTCATGCTCGCTCCACGGCAGGATGGAAGGGCGTCTGGGTCAGAACGGTTCCGCGATCAGTCGCCGGCTACGTGAACTTCGTCACGAACAGTTTTCTGCACGTGGCTGTGGTGACGTCCGTAGCCAAAATAGATTCCCATGCCGATGATCAGCCAGACAATGAGGCGGATCCAGGTGTCAAGCGGCAGACTGGCCATCAAACCCAACGACACAATAATGCCGAGAATCGGAACGAGAGGTACCAGGGGCGTCTTGAACGGCCGGTGCAGATCGGGTCGGCGTTTGCGCAGGATCCACACGCCGAAGCAGACAATCACGAATGCCAGCAATGTGCCGATGCTCACCAGTTCACCCAGGACGTCGATCGGGATTAGCGCGGCGAATACGGCCACGAACCCGCCGACCAGCATCGTCGAAATCCACGGCGTGCGGAAGCGCGGATGCACAGCGCCTGCCCACTCGGGCAGCAGCCCGTCGCGCGACATCGAGTAGAACACGCGCGATTGTCCGAGCAGCATCACCAGCATCACTGTGGCCAGGCCGAAGATGGCTCCCAGCTTCACCAGGATTTTCGCCCAGCCCACTCCGGTTGCGTCGATTCCAACGGCGACCGGGTCAGCCACGTTCAAGTCGGTATAAGACACGATACCTGTCAGAAGCCCGGAAACCAGTATGTAAAGAATGGTGCAGATGACAAGCGAACCCAGAATGCCGACTGGCATGTCCTTTTGTGGGTTGCGCGATTCCTGTGCTGCTGTCGATACCGCATCGAACCCGATATAAGCAAAGAAAATGACGCTCGCAGCTCGTGCGATACCAGACCAGCCGTAGTGTCCGAACTTGCCGGTGTCATTCGGCGGAATGAACGGGTGCCAGTTCTGGGTGACCAATTGCGGATGGCGCAGAGCAAATTGCCCGGCGATGCCGATGAACATCAATACGATGGCCAGCTTGACGATTACGATGCCGGAGTTGAAGTTTGCGGATTCCTTGATGCCGATGACCAGAATAATGGTGACAGCGATGATGGCCAGGAAGGCGACAAGGTTGAATAAGCCGGTCTCCGTCGGCAGTGAAGCCGGACTGATGTGCTGGGTAGCCAGCGAATCTTTTATGCGCTCCAGGTGCTCCCAGTTGCCGTTGTAAAAGACGAGCTTTTCACTGGGCGCAAGAGTCAAACGCGGAGGAATCCGAATCCCGAAGTCCTCAAGAAAGCTGAGCAGGTAGCCGCTCCAGCCCGAAGCGACTGTAGCGGCGCCGAAGGCGTATTCCAGAATCAGGTCCCAGCCGATGATCCAGGCAAAGATCTCGCCCAAGGTCGCGTAGCCATAGGTGTACGCGGATCCGGCGATAGGGATGAGCGAGGCGAACTCGGCGTAGCAGAGACCCGCGAAAACGCAGGCGATGCCGGCCAGCACAAACGACAAAACGATCGCGGGGCCGGCGTACTTCGCAGCCGCCGATCCGGTCAGAACGAAAATGCCCGCGCCAATGATGGCGCCAATTCCCAGGGTAATGAGATTTACAGGGCCGAGTGCCCGCTTAAGACTATGTTCCCCCGTCTCTGATGCTTCGTTCATCAGCCTGTCGAGGGGCTTGCACTTCAGGAGATTGGACATTGAGGATTTGCCTCTTCTTAACTGCTAGGCTTGCTCGCGAACCTGCGGATTCCGCTTTGACCACAGGAAATACACGGGAATTCCGAGTAGAACAATGATCAGGCCGGGCCACGTGTATTGCGGCTTATAACGCAACAAGACTACATCAATAAACGTCGCTATCAAAATGTACATTGCCGGCAAAACCGGGTAGCCGATGGCGCGATAAGGCCGAGGTTCGTCAGGACGTTTGACGCGCAAGACGAACAATCCGGCTATGGTCAGGATGTAAAAGACCAGCACGGCAAAGATGATGTAGTCGAGCAGCTGCCCGTAGCTGCCCGAAATACACAAAATGCAGGTCCAGACACACTGCATGGCCAGCGACATCGCCGGCGTATGGTACTTGGGGTGGAGTTTGCCGGCTCCGTGGAAGAACAGGCCATCCTTGGCCATCGCGTAATAGACGCGCGCGCCGGCAAGTATCAGCCCGTTATTGCAGCCGAAGGTGGAAACCAGGATGGCGCCCGCCATGATCTTCGCGCCACTGGTACCGAAGATCTCTTGAAAAACCGCCGTCGCCACACGATCTTCCGACGCGTGTTGAATGCCGCGGGCGACGATGGTTGCCCCGCCAGCGTCACCGTGCAGAGGTAACGTAAGCAGGTAAACAACGTTGGCCAGAACGTACAGCAGCGTCACTGCGCCTGTGCCAAGTACCAGCGCCAGCGGCAGATTGCGCTTGGGATCCTTCACCTCGGCTGCCGTGAACGTGATGTTGTTCCAGGCATCGGACGAGAACAGCGAACCCACCTGGGCGACGGCCAGAATCGTCAGCGTTCCGACCAGCGCGATCGGTCCGCCCACGCCAACCTGCACCGGATGCAAGGAGTGCCAGCCGGCATTGCGCCAGAACTCACTGCCGAAATTTGCCGCGATGGCCTGAGCGTTACGAGCGACAAACAGCCCCAGCAGCACCAATCCCAGCAGGGCAGCGGTTTTGGCGACGGTGAAGATGTTCTGAACGATGGCGCCGGTACGCACGCCAAAGACGTTTACCACCGACAGGAAGATTACGATCACGATGGCGGCGAGGTTCTGGGTGTTTAGGCCGACATCCATATTGCCCAGGACCATTGGCCCGATTTTGATCGGCGGAACGTGGGCCACGTAAACAAGCCAGTGCGTCGACGAAACGGATGGAAGGAACACCCCCAGGAACTTGCCGAAGGCGATACCGACGGCGGCGATCGTTCCTGTCTGGACGACCATGTAAAGCGTCCAGCCGTATAGAAAGCCCCACATCGGCCCGAGAGCCTCGCGTAGATAGACGTACTGTCCGCCGGCGTGGGGCATCATGGCCGCTAATTCGCCGTAGGCCAACGCGCCGGAAATTGTGAGGAAGCCGGTTAGCAGCCACGCTCCGACCAGCAACACGGGAGAATCGACGAGCCGGGCGATATCGGCGGAGACGATGAAGATGCCTGAGCCGATCATGGAGCCCATGACCAGCGTAGTGGCGCTGAGCGGGCCCAGCCCTTTTACAAACTCGCTTTCGCTGGAAACGGTGGAGACGGTCTTCGTGTCGGTTGCCAATGAGCCTCGATAACAACAGGATACTCGCAGAAAATCTACACCAACAGCCGCAGGAATTCTTCAGCAACTTTGGCGGGCGAACTTAGAAGGTCAGCAATCACCGCGACTGAATCGGCGCCGGCGTCGATGACCGAGCGCGCGTTGGACCGCGTAATGCCGCCGATGGCGACCAGCGGCTTCTTCGTAGCGGCGCGGGCTGCGCGGATTCCCTCAAGCCCAACCATCGGGTCGGGATTGCGCTTGGACGATGTCGAGAACACCGGACCGAAGGCAATGTAATCGGCAGGCCCGGCGTCGGCCTCCAGAAGCTGTTCAAGATTGTGCGACGAGACGCCCAGGATGCGTTGCGGGCCGATCACGGTTCGCGCGCCTTCCGGAGAGAGATCTAACTGCCCGACGTGAACGCCCTGATAATCGGCCGCGATGCAGATGTCGGCTCGGTCATTCATGATCAGGGTGACGCTCGAGCCTAGAGCGCGCCGGATCTCCCGTGCATGACCCAGCATCTCCCGCGTGGTGCCAACCTTGTTGCGGTATTGGATCAGAGTAGCTCCGCCCGCGGCGAGGTCTTTCGCGTAATCCACGATGGCGTCAGTGGTGCGCAGGGGAGCGGCAAAGCAGGAAACATCAACAATGGCGTACAGCTTGGGCAGATTCATGAGTTCCAGGTCAATTCGCCACGGAGGCACGGAGAACACGGAGGTATGAGGTCTAAGGATTTCATTCTGTTCTGGTCCTGCATGAAAACCGGAGAGAAGGCTTCAATCCTGATCCTCAGCGTCCTCGGTGCCTCCGCGGTGAAAATATCTTTACTTGCTTGGCGTCCCGGCCAGGAAGCGTTCCATAAATTTCGTATCGAAGTTGCCGGCTTGAAAATCCGGATCGTGCATGATGCGCCGATGCAGCGGAATGGTGGTGTGGATACCCTCCACCACAAACATCTCCAGCGCCCGGGACATGCGCGCGATTGCCTCAGCGCGATCGCGTCCGCGGGCGCATAACTTAGCAATGAGCGAGTCGTAGTACGGAGGAATGACGCCCTCGGCGTAGGCCGCCGTATCCACGCGAATGCCCGTTCCGCCCGGCATGTTAAACGCTGTGATCTTGCCGGCCGAGGGCGTAAAGCGCTCTGGATGTTCGGCATTGATGCGGCACTCGATTGCGTGTCCGCGAAAGTAGACGTCCTGGTTGATGACCTCGTTCAGCTTCGCACCAGCGGCGATCTGAATCTGTGACTTCACCAGGTCAACGTCGGTCGTCATCTCCGTCACCGGGTGTTCAACCTGAATGCGGGTATTCATTTCGATGAAGTGCAGGCTTCCGTCCTCATCCATCAGGAACTCCACAGTTCCGGCGTTCATGTAGCCGATCCTGCTGAGCGTCGTGGTCAGGATGCCGCCGATTCTGTCGCGCAGCTCCTGATTGACCTTTACTGACGGCGCTTCTTCCACCAGCTTCTGATGGCGGCGCTGGATGCTGCACTCGCGCTCGCCCAGGCTCATCACATTGCCGTGCTCGTCGGCGAGCACCTGGAACTCGATGTGGCGCGGACGCTCGATGAACTTCTCCATGTAGAGATCGCCGTTGCCGAACGCTGCTGCCGCCTCAGACTGCGCCGAGTGGAACAGGTTGGGCAGTTCCTCTTCGCTGCGGATGACGCGCATGCCGCGGCCACCGCCGCCGGCTGACGCTTTCACGATGACCGGGAAACCCACACTGCGTGCCCACTCTAGCGCTTCTCCAGCGGAGCCGATGATCCCGTCGGAGCCGGGAAGGATCGGCACGCCCTCTTTCTTCATGGTGGCGCGCGCTTTTTCCTTCTCTCCCATCAACCGCGTTACCTCGGGCGGCGGACCAATGAACTTGATCTCCGACGCCAGGCACACTTCGGCAAAGTTAGCGTTCTCGCTGAGCAGTCCGTAACCGGGATGAATGGCGTCAACGTTTGCAATCTCAGCCGCGCTGATGACGGCCGGGATGTTCAGATAGCTCTCTTGCAGCCGCGGCGGGCCGATGCAGATGGCTTCATCGGCGAAGCGAACGTGGAGCGAGTTGCGGTCGGCCTCGCTGTAAATGGCGACCGCCTTGATGCCCAGTTCCTTACAGGCGCAAATGACGCGCAGGGCAATTTCCCCGCGGTTCGCAACTAGGATTTTCTTGAACATGTATATGAAATTCGATGCTGGCCCAGGCAGCTATTGCTTCTTGATGCCGAAGAGCGGCAGCCCGTATTCCACCGCGCTTCCATTGGGGATGAACATCTTGGCGATTACGCCGGAGACTTCGGCTTCAATTTCGTTCATCAGTTTCATGGCCTCAATGATGCAGAGCACCTGCCCCTCCTTCACCGTGTCACCGACTTTGACGAACGGCGGTGTGCCGGGAGAAGGCGCCTCGTAATAGGTGCCAACGATAGGGGACTTCACGATGAACAGATCGGCGTCTGCATCGGCAGCTGGAGCCAAAGCTGCCGGCGGGGGTGTCGACGTCACAGATGGAGCCGACGTCGCGGGCGCAGCCGTCATCGGCTGAACCGTAGCGATTGCGGGAGCCATCTGGACGACGGGAACTGGTGCGCCTCCGCGCTTGACGTGCAGCTTCATGTCGCCGCGCTCCAGTTCGAATTCGGTGATGTCCTTCTCGACCAGAAGCTCAATGAGCTCTTTGATTTCCTTTTGATTCATTGAATATGCCGTTCAGTGCCTAAGGTAGTGTAGCGATAAAGCTGGGGGAGACTGAGCCCTACGCCAGGAAACGCCGTTGATCTTCCTCAACCCAGACTCGTGAAAACAAAGCAATCAGACATTATCAACGTTCGTTACGAGTTTGCAAAGCCGTGCCAGTCAAAGCGACATAAGTCTAATGAAGCTGCATATTTTGCAGCGCTCGCACAAAGCCGAAGGTATGCACGTGAACCGTGCCCTGGAACGGTCGATTGATGGCGGCGATAGCCACCAGTCCCAGCGCGATCAGCAGGGAAAAGGCGAACACTTGTAAGCTGTGCAGCACTTCGTTGGCTGAGCCAAACAAACACGATGACGCAACGCTGAGAATTCCGCCGACAATCAATACGCTCCATAGCACGGCGGGCAACCGGTCTGTGCTTTGCATGATGCGGGTGCGATTGAATTGGGTTAGCGAGCCGAGTTGGGTTAGAGCGTGATCGGCTGCGTTCAACTCCGCCGGGGAAGCCGACTTGATGGACATGACCGTAGCCCACATTTGCCGGTCGACGTCGCGGCTGCCGTTCGGCACCTTTCCGCTGGCCATCTCATTCCACTCAGCGTTGATCACCACCTCGGCATAGTTGCGTGCCAGGTTCTGCAACTGGGTGCGTTGCGGCTCCGGCAGTCCCTCGGCGACGCGATAGACGTTGACCAGAGCGTCAGCTTCCAGATCGGCGTTCAGGTCCGCCGACTGAAACTCGGACCACACGGCGAATAACATGAAGCCGAGTATCACCGCGTAGGTTGTGCCCAGCGCGGTAAGCTGCCATCCGATCTGGTCGTTGTGTTCTTTGCGGCTTTCTCTTGGCCAGAAGTGGTTCAGCGCCCACATAAACAGCAGTGAGCCGGCGGTTGATGCGATGAGGATGAAAAAGCCCTGAAAGGTGTTCAGCATGGCGCGTCTAGGTTCGGAACGTACAGAGCATATAGCACAGATTCCCGGAGGAAAGACAGAGCTTACGCCTGTTGACGGCGTTAAATCTCTATCAGTTCCTTGCCCAAGGGGGTGATGACATTGCATCCCCGATCGGTAACGACGACCATGTCCTCGATGCGAATGCCACCTCGATCTGGAAGATAGACTCCGGGTTCGATGGTGATGACCATTCCAGGTTGCAGCGGCTCTTCCTGGCCTGCCCCCAGGCGAGGCGGCTCGTGAATCTCCAGGCCGACACCGTGTCCGGTGGAGTGCGTGAAATAGCGGTCGAGCTTCGCGCGGCGCAAAACATTGCGGGCAGCGAGGTCTACTTCGCCGGCGTTGACTCCGGGCTTTACGGCGGCAATTGCTGCCAGTTGCGCCTCGAGGACTGCGTCGTACCATCCCCGCTCTTCGCGGGTCGGCCGGCCGATATGCACGGTTCGCGTCATGTCTGAGCAATAGCCGTTCAAGAGAACGCCAGAATCGATGACCACGAAGCCTCGGCGCGGCAATGGCTGATTGCTGGCGCGTCCGTGTGGCAGCGCCGAACGCTTGCCGCCGGCGACGATTGTGTCGAAGGACATACCTTCGGCGCCGCCGCGCCGCGCTGCGAATTCCAGACGTCCGGCCACTTCTGATTCGCGCACCCCCACTGCGACCGAGGCCAGGGCTTCCTGATAGACGGCTGCTCCTAAGTTGACCGCGCTGTGCAGAAGGCGTAATTCTTCTGCGTCTTTGATCAGGCGCTGCCGCATGATCATGCCAGAAATCGGCTTCCACGCAATCTTCATTTGAGCGGCTTTGCGGAGTTGGATGGCCGAGACCACGGTGGTGTGATCGGCTTCGTAGCCGATACGTACAGGTCGTTTCGGGGCGATAGCTCGACAGGCAGCTTCAGTCAGCGGGCCTTTAGCGATGACAAGTCTCGCCCCTTGTACTTCCTCGCGGGCTTGCTGCGTGTAGCGGCCATCGGTAAAGAATATGGGCCGGTCGCCGAAGAACAGCAGCAGTCCATTACTGCCGGTATAGCCGCAGAGATAGCGCAGGTTCGGCGGGTGGGCGACGATAAATCCGTTCAGCCGCCCTTTAGACAGCTGTTGGTTGAAATTCTGTTGCCGGTCGAAGTAGTTCATCGGGAGCTTTCAATTCTCAGGGTTGCACGACATCATCAGGCTGCTAGAAACTCGGTTGAGTGAAGTTTGCGGGTAGAGCTGGCCTTCAGGCCAGCGTCTGAACCGTTTGTTTTCGCATCTGAGTCGGCTTCAGTCGACGGCACAGCGTCGCCAGCTTGAGTTTTTCAGCAACCTGATCATACCGTCGGAAAGGCCAACTCTGAATAAGCGATCCGCGGAGATCGTCAGTACGCCCGGTCGAGCAACTCAATCACGTGTACGACTTCGGCCTTCATTCCCTTGCGTTTCACGCCGGCAGCGAGCTGCAGCATGCAACCGACGTTGGCGGTGGCAATGATCTCGGGCGCGACTGTGGCCGCGAGGTCCATCTTCTCGTCGAGGATCTTCATCGACAGCTCATTTTGCGTGATGTTGTACACCCCGGCGCTGCCGCAACAGGAGTCGGCGCGAGGCATTTCGACCAGCTGCACGCCAACCGCCTTCAGTAATTCGCGAGGCTGCTTGCGTACACCCTGAGCGTGCGCCAGGTGACAGGGGTCGGAGTAGGCCACGCGGCTTGTGAGTTTGCGCTTGGGCTCAAGCAAGCTCACGTCGGCGAGATACTCAGTGATGTCTCGGACCTTCGCCACAAATTGCCGCGCCCTCTCTGCATAAGGCGGATCGTGCTCCAGCAACGCGGCGTATTCCTTCATCGTCGAGCCGCACCCTGCGGCGTTAGTGATGATGGCATCGAACTCGGGACTGAGCATGGCGTCGATGTTCCTGCGCGCCTGTTCGCGAGCAAGATCGAGAAATCCGGCATGGGCATGCAGGGCGCCGCAGCAAGCCTGGTCCTTGGGAATCGTGACTTCGATGCCATTTCTGGTGAGCACACGAATCGTGGCACTATTCAGTTCGGCGAAGGCCACGCTACCGATGCAGCCGATAAGAAACGCGACACGCCCCCGGCGAGATCCTTCTGCAGGAAATGTCTTGCCGAGGCCACGGAATGAGAAGTCGCTATCAATGCGTGGCGAGAGCGCGTCCAACTCCTCCACGCCAAAGAATCCAAGAAAGCCTGTCGCTCGAGCCAGACTCTGCAA
Source organism: Verrucomicrobiia bacterium (assembly GCA_035482295.1). Classification (GTDB taxonomy): domain Bacteria; phylum Acidobacteriota; class Terriglobia; order Terriglobales; family Acidobacteriaceae; genus Bog-257. The sequence goes on along the minus strand of DATHQX010000159.1, from coordinate 21,246 downwards.
GCCTGAGCGCTGATAAAAACGCACCAGCTTCGCCCAGAACGCCAGCTTTTTGAACGACGGCAACACGCGACCGTAGAAGAATGCGCGGATCTTTCGCTGCAGCCACGAACGCTGGTAGCTCTGCTCGATCTGCGCGCGGCTGGCCTCCAGCAGAGCGCCATACTGCACTCCAGAAGGGCAGGCGGTCTGGCAGTTCAGGCACCCGAGGCACCGGTCGATGTGCGTGACAAACGATTCGCCTAGCGCCAGCCGGCCCTCGTCGACCTGCAGCATCTGGTAAATGCGCCCGCGAGGCGAGTCCATCTCGGTTCCTAGGGCGCGGTAGGTCGGGCAGTTGTCCAGACACAAGCCGCAATGCACGCAGCGCGAGTACAGATCCCACGTCGGTTTCTCGCCTCGCGAGAAGTTTGAGACCGGATGTTCGACCGTTGGCGTTTCGAAGGTCAGAAGCGGAACCTCCCGCGATTTAAAATGTCGCTCCGATCAAGCGCCTGCTTGACCGCCCGCATGCTTTCCCAATGTGTCGGGCTCTTCCACGCCTCAGAGTAGCCGCCAGACAAGACCGCCAGACTTGCATCGCGTGAAAGGTCATCTCGCAGGGCCGCAAGCAACGATGCGAAATTCATTTGCGGACTGGCTTCGCTCCGGATATTAACCAGCAAATGGCCAACGCCGATGCGGCCGACGACGCCGAGTCTCAGGCCAGCGGAGTCGCAGAGGGCGGAGATACGGTTCAGAGCCGAAGAAACTTCCGCTAGCGGCAGCGACAAGGCGAACACTAGACCCTGCGAAGGGCCGCCGTTGGCGACGTAAGGGTAATCGCGCAGATATTGCCAGATGGCTGCTTCTTCTTCATTGGCGATTTCGCGCGTGATCGCCGACCCTAACTCATCGCGATAGCGTGCCAGCACCGGGTCGCTGCCGGACGCTCGTACATACACCGCCCACGCTGCGGTTTGTTGCTGACTTGCACCCGGCGAAACCAGCTCCAGACATATCGGAGCTAATGGTGTGCGCAACACGTGATCGCGAAATGCTATGGCCTCGGCGGCATTGGCGAACTCCGCGACGAACGTGCGCGTCTGCCGTGGAGCGGGGAAGAGTTTAAAGCTCGCACCGGTGATGACCGCAAGCCTCCCCCAACTGCCGATAAGCAGCTTCATCAGGTCAAAGCCGGCGACATTTTTGACCACGCGCCCGCCGCCTTTGCCCTTGCGACCATCGCCGGTCACGAAGCGAATACCGATGCAGTAATCGCGCAGGCCTCCGTAGCCCTGACGCAGTGGACCAGGTAGTCCACTCGCCAGCAATCCACCGACAGTCGAGCGCTCCGGTTGAGCACCATCTCCGGCAAAGAGCAGCCTGTCGCTCGCAACTTTGGACGCCAACTGCGAGATCGTCCAGCCAGCACCGACTCCGATGGTGAGATCGCCCGCATCGTAATGCTCAAGCTCCTGTAGGCGCGAGGTCAGCAGGAGAATGTCGATCGATTTCGGGGCGTTGCCGGCAATCTGAAGTGTGAAACCTCCGGCAGGAATAACGGTCAACCCGTGTTGGTTGGCGAGCCGGAAGATGGCCGCAACTTCATCCGCTGATGCCGGCTCTACTGCAACGCTCGGGACGCAACCGGCTATGCGTTTGGCTTGCAGTTCGGCTTGATCGTCGAAGATGTACTCAGCGCCGCAGATATCGCGAAGTTCGCGGGCGAATGTCAACGAGGCGCCGACGCTGTTCACAGGCCCTCCTGCGCAAGAACCGGGTTGCGCGACGGCCCGCCGATCTCGCGGCACATGCGCGGCATGGGCAGCATCTTGTCGGGGTTCAACACTGCGTCGGGGTTGAAGGCGTTACGTAGCCCGATCATGATGTCCAGATCTTCTTCGCTGAACAGCAGCGGCATCATGTCACGTTTCTCGATGCCGACACCGTGCTCGCCGGTGATGGAGCCGCCCACGTCGACGCAATACTGCAGGATGTCGCGGCTGGCTAATTGCACGCGCTCGAACTGCGCTTCGTCGCGTCTGTCGAACAGGATCAACGGGTGCAGGTTGCCGTCGCCGGCGTGAAAGATGTTTCCGATGACCAGGTCGTGTTTCTTAGCGACATCGGCAATGTGCTGCAGTACGGCTGGAATCTTGCTGCGGGGAACCACGCCGTCCTGGGTGTAATACGACGGGCTGACCCGCCCGAGCGCGGCGAAAGCCAGCTTGCGGCCTTTCCATAGCCGCGTGCGCTCTTCTTCGCTTTTGGCACGGCGTACCTCGCGCGCTTTTTGCGCCAGGCAAACCTTATTCACGTCGACGGCCTGCTCTTCCACGGCTTCGCGCAGTCCTTCCAATTCGATTAGCAGCACCGCCCCGGCATCCAGCGGATAGCCCGCGTGGCAGAACGCCTCGACCGTGCGGAGCGTCCAGCCGTCCAGCATCTCGAGTGCGGCGGGCGTAATGCCGGCGGCGGTTATGGCCGAGACCGTTCGCGCAGCGTCGTCAATCGATTCAAAGATGCCAAGCAGTGTCGCCACCTGCTCGGGATTGCGCAGCAGCTTCACCGTGATGGCGGTGGCAATTCCGATCGTGCCCTCGGATCCGACAAAGAATCCGGTGAGGTCATAACCGAACGATTCCGCCGCCTTGCCGCCGAACTGCACGATCTCACCACTGGGCAGGACCACCTCTACACCGGTGACGTGGTTGACCGTCACGCCATGCAGCAACGTATGTGGACCGCCGGAGTTCTCGGCGACGTTGCCGCCGACGGTGCAGGCTTTCTGGCTGGAAGGGTCAGGCGCGAAGTACAACCCGAGGTGCGAGACGCATTCGGACAATTGCAGATTGACGACGCCAGGCTGCACGACGGCACGCAGGTTCTCCGCATCGACTTCGAGTATGCGGTTCATCCGCGAGAACGCAATGACGATTCCACCTTGCGGCGCAATGGAGCCGCCGCTCAGCCCGGTGCCTGCACCGCGTCCTACGACAGGAATGCGCGCGGCCGAGGCCACTCGCATGATCTGGGCAACTTGTTGGGCGTTTTGCGGGAAGACGACAGCGCCGGGCGTGCTCTTCCTTACTCCAGCGTCGTACTCATACAGCATCAGGTCTTCGGGACGGTCGAGAACGGCGTCACGCCCCGCGATCTTGCGCAGTTCGTCGATGACTGCAGGCAAGCTCATGGAAACCTGCGCCAGTGTAGCACCGGGCGCCGGAGCTTTGCAGTTACCAGACGCAGCCTGGCAAGCAGAGTTCTAGCTCGATACGACTCACCAGCTAAGTCGACGTCTGGATGTAGGCGCGCATCATGTCGGCCTCACCCGATTTCTCGTCGAGGTGGCAGCGCAGCAGGTCGCGCAGCGAGAGGAAGCCAACCAGCGTTCTGCCCTCACACACCGGCAAGTGACGCACGCTGTGGGTCTGCATCAGGCACATGGCTTCCTCGGTAGAGCCGCCGGGCGCGACCGTCCGTAAATCGGTGCTCATGACGTCGGCGATGAGCGTAGTCAGCGGATCGCGGCCCTCGGTGACCACCCGCTTCATGATGTCGCGTTCGGAGAAGATGCCGACCAATTTGGTGTCATCCAGCACGGGAACGGCGCCCACGTTGCGCTCAACCATAAAGCTGGCGGCCTCGAAGACGGTTTGCCCCGGCTGTACGTAATGGATGGTGCGATTGCTGATGAGGTCCCGGATGCTCGCCATGATGCCTCCTGTAGTGACTGGAGTGAAGGGCGCCTGTCCGCCCGGGAGGGCGAAATCCTCTCAGCTCGCTTAACCCGGCGATAATGCGGGCCAAGCCTTCTATAAGGCCAGCCAGCTACGGGAGCGAGGACGCGAGTATAGTCCCAATTCGCGAGGCATTAAAAGCGGAATCGCGAGTGGAAGACCCATAAAAATTCGCTTGTTACGGTCTTTGTATCCCGACTCTTGTCGGCCTCTCGGAATGTCCGGGCAAGACATTCTCCCGGCCCGGCTGATATTCTCAATCGTTTCACGATGACAGCTGGGAGGAACGTACCCGTGGCGAATAGTCTTGAGGGCCGGACAGTCGTGGTGTTCGGTGTGGCCAACAAACGCAGCATCGCGTGGGCCATTGCTCAGCAGATGCAGCAGGCTGGAGCGCAGCTGGCCATTACCTATCAGAATGAGCGACTGAAGCAGGAAGCTGACGACCTGATCGCGGCCTTGCCCAACTCCCAGGCCTTCCAGTGTGACGTCTCGCGGGACGAAGAGATCGCCCATTTTTTTGAACAACTAAGGGAACGCTACGGCAAGATCGACGCCCTCGTGCACAGTGTCGCCTTCGCCGTGGCCGAAGACCTCAAGGGCGAATTCGTCGATACCAGCCGCGAGGGCTTCCGCATCGCTCTCGATATCAGCGCTTATTCGTTGGTAGCGGTGTCGCGCGCCGCGCGCCCGCTGATGACCGACGGCGGCAGCATCATCACCATGACTTATTACGGCGCCGAGAAGGTGGTTCCCAAGTACAACGTAATGGGAGTCGCCAAAGCCGCGCTGGAAGCGTGTGTGCGTTATCTCTCCTACGACTTGGGGAAGAACAAAATCCGCGTGAATGCAATATCCGCCGGGCCGATCAAGACGCTGGCCGCGCGCGGCATCTCTGGATTTGGCGAGATGTTGAAAGAGCAGGCGGAGCGCGCGCCGTTACGACGCAACGTCGATGTAAACGAGGTCGCGACTACGGCGGTGTTTCTGGCGAGCGACGCCGGCAGCGGCATCACCGGCGAGACAATCTACGTGGATTGCGGCTACAACATCATGGGATTTTAGAGTGGCAGTTGGCATTTAGCGCTTGGCATTTGGCCAAGGCCAACCTCACATCCAACCAAGGCCGCCCCGCACTTGAATGTTTGTGATCACAAGCGAAGCGAGGGATCTGCTGTTTGTGCGTGGTGGATTAAATCTTTCGGCGCTAGTATCGCAGGAATCACCGTAACTCAACTCGCCGCGATCGCTGCCCGCACTAACTTCGTCAATTCCTCGGGATCTGTTACCGGCGGTTGGCAAGTGAAGTTCGTACACACAACCGCCACCGACTTCTTCTCTTTCAATGCGGGCAAGTTGGGTATGGTCTCGGCCAGCGCCGGCGGCAGATTCTCTGCGACCGCTTCGCTGTCGGTCAGACGCATAACTGACTTGTTCACGGCGAACGGTGCAATCGCCGCCTTCAGCAGCGCTGCCGCTTCTTCGTCTTCTCCAACGACCACGACCTGCGTGTGCGGCCGCGACAGCCATGTCGCCGCGATGCCGTACGTTCCGGCATAGACTCCGAACTGCTCGGCGGCGCCTGCGAACACTGCTAACGTTTGTTCTGCTTTCTCGCGATACTTTGCTTCGTTCGTATAAGCGTGCAGTCGCAGCAGGGCAATGGCGGCGCTGGGATTACCGGCCGGCGTTGGCGTATCTTGAAACGGTTTGCGCCGCGCCGAGAGCGCGCCCAGTTGCAGCTTCTCTTCCAGCGAGGCTTCGGTGTCGAAGAAGCCGCCGTTTTCCGCATCCCCGAAGCGCCGTATCATCTCATCGGCAATGCGCTTTGCGGCACGGAAATAACTCATCGCGCCCGTAACTTCGTAAGCGTCGAGGCTGGCATTCGCGGTGAAAGCGTAATCGTCCAACATCCCGCGAATAGAGTGCTTGCCCACCGTGGGCTCGGCGTAGGCGACTACGTGGGCCAATGCGCCCTTCCCGTCCCAGGCGTCAGCCAGGATGCGATCCAGAGAACGCAGTGCGAACTTTCGCGCGGCATCCAGACCAAGCACTTGTGCCGCCTGCAGGTACGCCGACACACAGAGCGCGTTCCAGCTGACATACACCGTCTTATCGACAAACGGTGTTGGCCGCTTCAGACGCGCGGCGTACATCTTGGTCTTCGCCGAAGCCAGCAGATCGAGCGCTTCTTCTTTGTCAATTCCGAGCCGTGAGGCGACCTCTTCCGGCAGCGCCCGCACCCACAAGACGTTCTTCGCCGCGTTGTGGTGCATCTCGCCCATGGCCTCGATGTCATAGTGGAACGCAGCCGCCGCGAATTCATCCTCCGTCAGAACGGCTTTGGCCTCGTCAACTGTCCACGTGAAGTAGTCGCCATCGTCATCGAGGTTGATGTCGGCGTCCTGCGAAGCATAGAAGCCGCCGTGCTCTCGGTCGCTCAGCCACTCGTCCATCCAGCGAATGATGTCGCGGGCGACGTGCGCGTAGAACTCCGAGCCGAAGACCTGGTAGCCGTGTACATAATTCTTCAGCAGTTCCGAGTTGTCATAGGACATTTTCTCGAAGTGCGGCACGGTCCAGTGCTCGTCGACGGAATAGCGATGGAAGCCGCCGGCAAGCTGATCGTAGACGCCGCCGCGCGCCATGGCTGTCAGAGTAGTCGTGATTACGGTCGCAACCCGCTCCTCATGGGTGCGAGCGTACCAGTCGATGAGCAGTTCAATCGCGGAAGGATGCGGAAACTTCGGCGCGCTGCCAAAGCCGCCATGCTTTTCGTCGAAGATGGGCAGCGCCGCCTGCACCATCACGCCCACTATGCGCGGCGAGAACTCGTGGTGATGCCGGCTGAAATTCTCGGCATTGCCCAGCACGTTCATCGCCTCATCGGCGGACTTCAGCACTTCGTCGCGGCGCTCGCGATAGGCTTCGCTGATGGCCAGCAGAATCTTTTTGAAGCTGGGACGCCCCCACTGATCGAGCGGAGGAAAATATGTGCCGCCGTAGAATGGGCGGCCATCGGGCGTGAGAAACACAGTCAGTGGCCAACCGCCGGTACCGGAGATCGCCGAAACAGCCAGTTGATAGCGGCTATCCACATCAGGGCGCTCATCGCGATCAACCTTCACCGCAATGAATTCGCGATTGATGATCTCGGCAACCTCGGCGCTTTCGTAGGACTCGCGGTCCATCACGTGACACCAGTGGCACCAGACCGCCCCAATGTCGAGCAGGACAGGCTTGTTCTCGCGCTGCGCCGTCGCGAAGGCTTCTTCGCCCCACTCATGCCAGCGAATCGGCTGATGCATCGCGGAGCGAAGATAAGCGGAAGAGGCGTTGGCGAGAGAGTTTGTGGCTTCTGACATGCGAATTCAGTCTAGCAGGGGGAGCGCGCGACGCTGCGTCGGCGCAAACAACAATCCCCGTCCAGGAAAACCCCAGACGGGGACACCCCACATCAAAATTGCGCTCAACAATTTAGATGCTGTCGGAGGGATGGCGATTCACCAGACTGGCATCCTGTAGACTGACGCGTTTGTTCTCAGTCATGATGGAAAGGCAAGGATTCAGTATGGAGCGAGCGATGAAAAGCCAGGAAGCGTTAACGAAGGTTTTGGCCGGCGTTGCGACTTTTCAGAAGGAAGTATTTCCAACGCAGCGCAAGCTCTTCGAGCAACTGAAGCACGGACAGCATCCCATCGCCATGTTTTTCACCTGCGCGGACTCGCGCATCGTCCCCAACATGCTGCTCCAGACCGGGCCGGGCGAGACCTTCACCGAGCGTACGCCGGGCAATATTGTTCCCCGGTACAGCGACCACGTCGGCGGAGTCACCGCCAGCATGGAATATGCTGTGATGGTGCTGCGCGTGCCGCTGGTGATTATTTGCGGTCACACCGATTGTGGCGTGATGAAGGCATTACTGGAGCCGGAGCAGACCGCCGGCATGCCCGCTCTGCAAAATTGGATGCGGCATGCGTTGGGGGCGCGTGAGCGACTCCTGCGTGAGCCTTCCTCCGGCTCTCGAGAAGAAAAGATTCGCCGGCTGACCGAATACAACGTTCTGACGCAGATGGAGAACCTGCGTACCCATCCCGCCGTTGAAGCTGCGATGGCGAAGGGCGAGCTAGAGATTCACGGCTGGCTCTATGACATCGCGCATGGCGAAGTCAGCGCTGCCGATCCCGAGACCGGCAGCTTCCATCCGTTGATTCCCGCGGAGCAGTAATGCCGCTACGGCAATACCGCTACGAGATTTGGTGCAACAGCGCCACCGCTCGAGTTCGTCAGGTTAACGGCCACCTGCGCAACGTCCCCAGGTAGAGCGGTGTCGATGCGGTGCACCGTGTTGTCGCTCGTTCCCACCCACAACTGCGTTCCGTCGACCGTAAGCCCGCCGTTGAGCGGCATAGCCCCGCCGGCGATCGGAACGGAACCAGCGGTCAGGCTGGGCAGGTTAAAGCTGATGAGGTTCGAGAGATTGCTCAGCACCCAGACGTTGGCGCTCTCGGTATCGATCAGCAACTGTGCCGGCGTGAAGCTGCCCTGCCCGAGATCGAAGCTGCTGAAGCTGCTCTGCGTCGCAACCGGGCAGCCGGCCGAAAGCGTCGACGGGGTTGAAACGACATCAAGAGCCGGCGGATCCACGGCTACCGCGCCGGTACCGTTCGGAATCGCTGTAATGAACGTCGGGCTGACCGCAGTCAGAGTCAGATTCGGCGCCTGGTTGCAGGTGGAGTAAGTCGCGATCTCGTGGCTGCTGGCGCTGCTGATGTAGACCAGCCCGCCCTGCGCCATCACATCGAGAAAGCTGGGTGTAAACCCGAGCGAGAGCGAGGCCAGGAATCCGCTGGGATAGCCGACGCCGAATTGCGGTTGCGCCGGCGGTGGTGGCGTCGGGTCCACAAACACGTTGAATGCACTGTCGGGCGTATACGCGGAAGACGTCGCGGTGTAAGCCGCGGTAGCGAGGACCGTCCCAGTGGAGATATCGAAGTAAACCAGCTTGTTGTTCACGTCGTCCGACAGCAGCATGGATGCGCCGTCAGGCGAGATGGCCAGGATGGTTCCGGTTGCGGTGCCAAAGGTCGTGACTGTGGTCCCGCCGGGGACAAGCGCCATCAGGCCGCTGCTGGAGCCCAAATACACGGCTTTCCCGGCCGGGTCCGCGATGATCGAGTTGGGCGTGAAGGGCAACGTGATCGCGGCGCTGGGCGTGTTATTGGTGGTACTGATGGGCACCAGCATGGTCGAGTTGGTGCTTGCCGCATAGACCGTCGTATTGAGTCCCGACGACACGTTGAACGTCGTGACGTTCTGCGAATATTGAGCTGACACTCCTTTGTTGCAGTTGGGGTAAGCGCACGAGGCCGTTACGTAAGCCGAACCTCCGCCTACTGCGGTGACGGTTGCCCCATTACTCGTTCCTGTTGCCGCTACTGTGGCAACGGCGGTCGAAGAGGATCCCCAATTCAAGGTCGGCGTGATGGCTACATTATTCGTATCGAGCACATCCGCGGTGAGACCTTGCGTGTTGGGCGCGCTCAGCGAGAACGAGGTCTGCGATCCGCTGGAGCTGTGCACCAGAATGCTCGCCACCGAGCAGGTCTGATAGGGAACGCCGACGCTGTTCACTCCTGAGACGCTCGAAAACAGGGTGGTGATACCAGGACTCTCCGCGGTCATCACACCGCTGGTGATCTCCGTTTGTACCGTGGCAGTTCCGCTGCAGGTCGCCGAGCCATTAGCTAAGGTCGCGGTGGTCGGCGCGACGGTTGCGCCAAAGCCGGGCGAGGTGATGGTGAGCTGGGTGCCGCTGGCGATCGTATTCTGGCTGGTCAAAGGGACGGTCGCGGTCGCATTAGTGACGCCGTTGAAACTCGAAAGCGTACAGGTTTGTCCTTTCGCTCCGGTGATGGTTCCCCCTGAAGTGTAGGTGGGCGTATTGGTGGTCGACGAAAACGTTGAGACGATTCCAGAGGAACTGGCGGCAATCGTGGAGTCGTTGCTGCCGAAGGTGAACGGACCCACCGTCGAGGTGATATCGCATGGCGCCTGAGGAGAGCAGCCGGGAGCCGAAGTGCTGAAGGCCTTGCCGGTAACGTTCACTGGCTGTCCCATGCTCGTGCAGCTGGTGCCAATGATGGTCTGAACCTGGTCTACCTTCTCGTGAACATAAACGGTGGCCGTCGCGCTAACGTTAAACGCGGTTGCGGTGGCCGTTATCGTGACTTGGCCCACACCGCCCTGACCCATCGTTGCATTGCAGTTGATGATGTTTGCGTCCCAGACGCCGCCGCAGAGCAAGCCGCCGCTGGAGACGGTAGCGATGCTGTTGTCGCTGCTGGTAAACGAAATGTCGGCGGCAATTGCCGTCCCATCCGAAGCCTGAGCAGTAGCGGAAAGCTGAACCACGCTCCCTTCGTTGAGGGAGATGGTTGTGGGGACGAGGATTACGGAGGTTACTTTGTTGTTCGTCGAATTACCGCCACCACATCCGGGTAGGGAGATAAGGACCAGTACGGCTGCCATGGCGGCCAACCCTCGAACTGCTAAAACCCGCTGCATGTATCCTCCCCGCCAGCCGAAGCTGCCGGCGGACGAACAAACCAGAATTATTGCAAAGGAAAGCCTAAGTTTAGAAGCTGATTGAGAGTTTCCGCAAGCAAACCGGTTTGGCTGCTCGATCGGGGTAGCACTCACCAGGCAAGCGCCGGTAGTCGCTTGACTATCGAATCCGGCCAATCAGATTTTCTGTGCAAGACCGCGGCGTTCAACCGTTCCCCCTGATGCCGACATCCGCCCATGAGGCGATGTGGAGGGGGAAATATGTCGCGAGTTCGATCCGTTGCCATTCTTACGCTGATCCTGTTTGCAGCCTTGTGTGCGACTGCCTTAGCCCAGGACGTTCCAGAAAGCGCCCTTACCAACACCGGCGTGGTGAAGATGGTGAAGGCAGGGCTTCCGGAAAGCGTTGTCATTCGGGTGATCCAGATGTCGCGTACGAGCTTCGACACCAGTCCAAACGGCCTGGTCGACCTGCGCAAGCATGGTGCATCGGAAAACGTCCTGAACGCCGTATTAGACAGCTGGAACGCAGGAGGCATGCCCATGGCGGCCACAATGCCGGGTGGAGAGGGCGCGCCTCGCACCGGACAATTCGGCGGATTTCACGCCAATGTGAAGATCAACAAGAAGGCACACGAGAGCATCACCGTGGGACACAACCGCGTCGAGGTGCAGGGCAGCGGCATTCCGGCGATCAGCGTGGAGTGGCAGACGAACCCCCATCCGTAATGCACGATGCAACAGTCGTTGCAAGAAGGGTTGCAGCTGTTGCATCTCGATACGATCAATGGAAGTAGATGGCCTTCCATAGTAGAATCCGCGGGAACTTTCCTTCCCAGTACTCGCGGAGTCTGCAGAAATGAAATTGCGGTATGGTTTGCTCTGGCCAGCACTTGTGCTGACTGGCTTCTCGCTGTTGTGTCCTGCGGCCACAAAGAAAAATCCGGGAACGCCGCCTGTCTACGTCATCACCAACGACGACACGATTGCCGGCAACAGCGCCAGCTTCTATGCGGCGAGCACGGGCCAGCAAGGGCCAACTCTCACTCTGCAAAATAGTCTCACGTTGACCGGCCGCGGTATTGGCGGAGGCTTCTTCGGCAGTTCGCGCGTCATCATCGATCCCGCGGGCCAATGCGCTTACGCTTCCAGCGCCGGTACAAACAACATCAACGCCATCGATATCCAATCGCAGCAGGCCATGGGAACATTTGCCGGTTTCCAGCGCGACCGCAGTACCACCAACGGAATCGGGATGGCGATGAACGGCAGCTATCTCTACGCCGGATATACCCAGTCGAACACCATCGTTACTTTCGCTGTCATGCCGGGATGCCAGCTATCGCTACTGGACAGCACCGCAGTGTCAGGCCTGAGCGGCGGCTTTGTTGGAGGAATGGCGATCACCGGCAACATGCTGGTCGTCGCTTACGGCGATGGCTCGATTGAGTCGTTCAACATCGCCAACGGAGCCCCAACTCCCAACAACGACGAGCAGAACTCCACCGGCTTCGCGCAAGCGTACTTTCCCGAGTCGGTGGACATCACGTCCGACGGGCACTTTGCCATCTTCGGCGACGCCGCGATCGGCACGACCGTCGAGGTATCCGACCTCTCCTCCGGAAAGCTGGCGCCGACGGTGCAATACGGTCTGGGCACGCCGGCCAATGCCATCATCGGCAACAACTCCGCGACGGTATGGCTCAGCCCTGATGAGACGTTGCTCTACATCGGCAACAGCCAGGGCGGCAGTGTGATGGCCGCGTTCTTCAATCGCACGACGGGCAAAGTGACATCGGGGTGTTATTCGCAGGTCCTTAGCGGCTTCTTCAACCCCTGGGCCTACGTGGGATCGTTGGCCACGCGCGATACAACGGGCACCGGCGGCGTTCTATATGTCGCGGAGTTCGGCTCGTCCATCGGCATTGTTGAAGTGCAATCCGATGGCAGCTCCTGCACGTTGCAGGAAGCGCCTACATCGCCCATATCGGACGACACCAGCGATGGACTGCTTTCCATCCAGGTATATCCGCGGCGGCCTTTCTAGTTCGACGAATTTCTAGAGATGACACGGAGTTCATGGATGCGCGCAATTTTCAGATTTGTACTGCTTAGCTCGTTGCTCGGCGCGTCGCTGATTGTTTCGGCGCAGACCATCTGCCCGCTGCGGCCCTCGCCCGGATCTCCCGTCGAAAATCCCCTGGACCTCTATAGCCAGAACGGGACGCTCAGCCTCGATCTGCTGTTGCAGAACCAGAAGGAAAACGACGGGTACATGCACTATTGCTACATCTACATGTATCAGGGCCAGCAGATAGAGGCGCCGACCCTGCGGCTCAATCCCGGCGATCGCCTGCTGCTGAACCTGACCGACAACATTCAGGCGCCCTACGACCGCTACGGCGCGGCACGCAAGCCTCCGATGGAATCGATGGCGGGCATGAAGGGCGCCCATCATCCGGCTTCGCCCGACGATCCGTGCAGCGGTCAGCAGATGATGCTGGGCTCAACCAACATTCACTTTCACGGCATGAACATCTCGCCGGTCTGTCATCAGGACGACGTCATCAACACCATCATTCAGTCTGGTGATCCGGCGTTTCAGTACAACATCCAGGTTCCGTCGAACGATCCGCCGGGCATGTTCTGGTATCACCCGCACGTTCACGGAAACACCACGACCCAAGTCGAGGGCGGAGCCGCTGGCGCCATCATCATTGAAGGCGACATGCAGGGCACGCATGGGTTGCCGGAGCGCGTTCTGGTTATCCGCCAACAGTTCTCAAACCCCGACTCCTGGATTCCCGGACCGAATGAGTTGACGGTGAACTTCCAGCCCGCAATTTATCCCCAAGCGCCATCGCCGGTGATTAACGTTCAGAATGGACAGCCGGAATTCTGGCGCTTGGTCAATGCGACCACCCAGGCGTTTCTTTCGCTCCAGATTCAGTTCGGCACTACGCCGCAGCAGTTGCAGTTACTCGCCATTGACGGCGTACCGCTGCAGACCCCGACTTATCAGACGACCCTTAGCGTTCCGCCTGCCGGACGCGTCGAGTTCATCATGCCGGGGCTGCCCACCGGGCAGAGCGGTACGTTCCTTACTACCGGCTTCGACACCGGCACGGTTGGCAATCCGAATCCTCCACAGATTCTGGGGACCATCGTCGGCTCGCCAACCGCAAAATTGCCGCGATCGGCGCCGCCCGCGACGAAAGCTCCAACCGAACCCCGCCGCTTCGCCGGATTGGCGACGCAGATTCCCACCGCAATCCGTAACCTGTATTTCTCGGAGCAGACGATCGGCAGCAATGGCCCGACGCAGTACTTCATTACCGTCAAAGGGCAGCAGCCGAAGGTGTTCCACATGGATGACCCTCCGGCGATCGTGACCAACACTGGCGCGGTCGAAGACTGGACCGTGGAGAATCACGCCGGAGAGGCGCACGCGTTTCACATCCACCAGATCCACTTCCTGGTGTTGGAGATCGATGGCGTTCCGGTGCAGTCGTCTGACCTGCAGGACACGATCACCATCCCCGCGTGGGATGGTCACAGCGCCTATCACAGCGTCAAGCTGCGTATGGATTTTCGCGATCCTAATATCGCGGGGACCTTCGTCTATCACTGTCACATCCTCGATCACGAAGATGGCGGCATGATGGCGAAAATCCAGGTGAATCCGTCGAATTAATTGGGCGTTTCCGGCCGGGCAAAGGGTAATCGGAAAATCGAAAGCAGATGTATGATGATGGCGCTGCTTTGAAGCGCGAGGCAGAAGTCTGAACGCACACGGGCCGTCGGGACATAGTGCCTATGCTAGCGTCTGCCAGGAAAATCCCTCAGCGCCGGTCGTTGTTCTGGTCCGCCCTTCTTGCCATCGGCATGGTCATTCTGTCGTACGTGTTTACGGCGACTCTGGCCGTGGCCTGTGCTGCGCTTTCCCTTTGGTTGCTCGTCATGTACCCCAATCTCCAGACTGTCCTACTCTTCCTCGGGGGGATTGCGGCGGCAGGCATCATGCTCTGGTCTTTGGTGCCGCGTCGCAACAAGTTCGTCGTTCCCGGCGTGTTGCTCGAACCGGATGTGCATCCCAGGATGTTTCGCGAGTTGGGCGCCATTGCGAGTTCGTTGCAAGAGCCGATGCCACGGGAGGTGTATCTAATCGGTGAACCCAACGCCTGGGTGGCGGACCGGGGCGGATTTATGGGGATAGGGAGCCGGCGCGTGATGGGGATCGGGCTGCCCCTTCTGGGCGCGCTTAGTCTCGCGCAACTCCGAGCCATACTCGCCCATGAATTTGCGCACTATTACGGAGGTGACACCCGGCTCGGGCCATGGGTCTACAAAGCGCAGAGCAGCATGGTTCGCACCTTCAAAGGGCTCGGTTCTATTGAAGGCACTAGTCTGCCCGCCGCTCTTGTCTTTGTGTTTGCAATTGCAACCTTGGTCCTAAGCTGGTATTGGCGGCTGTTTCTCCGGGCCATCAATGCGGTATCCCGCCGTCAGGAATATCGCGCCGACGAACTGGCATGCATTGTCGGTGGTAAGCAGGCGTTTCTAGATGGTCTGACCACCACTCACAAAGCAGTTTATGCGTGGCCGACATATTGGAGAGACGATGTTAACCGGATGCTGAATGGAGGGTGCCTGCCTTCGATCAGCGCTGGCTTTTCGCGATTTCTCGCTAGTCCACAAGTCGCGTTCCAGGTCCAGACGGTGCTTGGACTGGAGATCAAGAACGCCAAGGTGAAGCCATACGACAGCCATCCGCCGCTGCGAGATCGTATCGCAGCGGTCGAAGGTCTCGAGGTCGAACCTGGCAGCGAGGATCCTGAGCCGGCCCTGGTATTGCTGAATGATCCCGAAGGGCAGGAGTTACGTCTCCTGTTGCACCTGAACTCGGCGCTGACGCCGAATGCCCTGCGGCGCGTCAGCTGGGAGGAGTACGGAAGTAAAGTTCTAATTCCCTCATGGCAAAGCTGGGTGACCCAGTACGCGTCTTTGCTCAAGGATGTGACGCCGGGGAATCTACGCCAGGCCCTGGATCGGGTGCCGCAGGTCGCCTCCTATATCCGCGATCCCCAAGGCATGCTCCTGCGACCCCAGCAGCGCGAGGAGCGGGCGCGTTTCCTGCTGTCTGCCGCTTTCGCGATTGCGCTGTTGGGCCACGGGTGGACCTTGCATGCATCTCCCGGAGAACTGTACCTGAGCCGAGGCGACGAGCGTTGCGATCCATTCGCTACGGTGCGCCGTTTGCAAGATGGTTCGCTCCCCTCACTGAAGTGGATCGCGCAATGTCAGGAATGGGGAATTACGGAGCTTCGATTCGTCTCCTCCGCAGAAATGGGCAGCGGAGCTTGAGGGAAATCGCTGGACTCTGTGAGTTGAAATCGAGGGCGCATGTCGCTTTCCATCGCACCCGCAGGTTGTTAGGACGTTGCCGAGACGATTTTCGGGATAAGTTCTGGCATTCGGCAGATGATAGTGGGATGATGTCGGAATCCAGCGCGCATTAGCCGAATCCGGCCGTGCCATCTTCGGGCACTGCGCGCCCAGATTCCTCGCTCCCGGAATCTTGCAGGCGGAAACGAACCTCGGGTCCCAAACTCAGAACAACCGGAGACGTTTAATGAACCGACAGCGGCGATCAGGCTACACCGTTCAGTGCAGCGCGGTCTTCGCGCTGGTTCTCGCATGTGGCTTTGTCGTGCCACCAGCACAATCGCAAACGCTGCATGTGCTCTACAACTTCACCGGCGGAGTCGATGGCGCCGATCCGTTTGCAGGATTGACTGTCGACCAGGCGGGCAATTTTTATGGAGTTGCTGCGGCTGGCGGAGTTCAGACTTGCGGAGTCAATGGACTGGTGGGTTGCGGTACGGCATTTGTATTGCAGAGGTCGGCTTCGGGCTGGAGGTTCACGACTCTTTACGATTTCGCCGGAGGGAGCGACGGCTTCAGTCCCGGAGAGCTGAGTTTCGGGCCGGGCGGCGCGATGTACGGTTCCACCGAATATGGTGGGGCAGGCGGTTCCGGCATCGTGTTCCGTCTCCAGCCTCCTTTGGGTCCCTGCAAGACCGCCCTGTGCTATTGGACCAAAACCACGCTATATGGCTTCTCCGGCGGACAGGACGGCAATCTGCCCAGCGGAGTTGTTGCCGACAGCGCCGGCAATCTTTACGGGACAACGTATTTGGGAGGCACCTACAACGGCGGTACCGTGTTTGAACTCTCCCACGCAAGCGGTGGTTGGACCAAGTCGGTTGTCTATAGTTTCGGCGGGCCTAACGACGGTCTCTATCCTTCGTCGGGAGTGGTCTTCGATCGTCTAGGAAATTTGTACGGCGTCACTTATTACGGTGGCACCGGCACTTACGGTACGCTCTACCAGCTGAAACGCAACGGTACAGGCTGGACCGAGACTGTCATCGACAACTTCACATCGTCGGGCGTGGAAGGCTCCGGCCCAGACGGAGATCCCATCTTCGACGCGTCGGGCAATTTGTATATGACGAACACGAACGGCGGGATTAACGGAGGCGGGACCGTCGTCAAGTTCACGCCGTCCGGAAACCAATGGATGATGAACGTGATTTATCCGTTTCTCTACGAATCGTCGCCCGACGCTCTGTCCATGGATAGCCAGGGCAATTTGTATGGCATCCTCAGCTACACGAATGACGAGCGGGGATCCATCTTCAAGCTGACGCCATCGGCGAATGGCTGGGTTTATACCGATTTGCACGATTTCACCGGGTATGCCGATGGCCAGAGGCCGGGAGGGCCGCTAATCATCGATAGCGCTGGAAATGTGTTTGGAACGGCGGCTTTTGGCGGTAGCGGCCGCTGCAACATCGGCACTGGATACGATGGTTGCGGCACAATTTGGGAGATTACGCCCAATTAACGCAAGCTGCTGAGGCCACGTGCGATTACATGGCAAACCAGTGTTGACGACATGGATGCCGGATTGCTATATTGAATAGGTTCTGCGAGTCATGTTTGGCCTGCCTGTAGTGTCGGCTGTGCTGCTGTAATCTCCAATCCTGTAGAATGAAGTTGCAGGATTCCTCGCTGAAACGTGCTTGCGCTTCCGTCGGACTTTCCGATGGGTATGCAAGCCGAGGCAACGAAACGGAGCGCCCTCGTTCCTGTTCACCGCATTCATTTGCGGGACGACCACGGCGTCACCGTCGTAAGCCTAACCTGAGCGGAAACCAACACTCTCCGGCGGTATGCCCGGAGAAGCATGGGCGAGTGGCCGTGATGGCCACGCAAATTGCTGCCCAGTCCCCATGTGGGATTCAAGATTCTGCGCTGCGGCTTTGTCCGGAGCGGACGGAATAGCGCGGCCCTTTGTGGCTGCGAATACCGGAGATTTGATCGCGGCCGCGTGCCGCAGGTTGTCGGAAGATTTAAGGAGCTGCAAAGAGTGCCTACATTCAATCAACTGGTGCGCAAGGGCCGGAAGGCGCCGAATTACAAGACGGCCTCCCCGGCGCTGCAGTCCTGCCCGCAGAAGCGTGGCGTCTGCACCCGCGTCTACACCCAGACGCCGAAGAAGCCGAACTCCGCGCTGCGCAAGGTCGCGCGCGTGCGCTTGACCAACGGAATTGAAGTGACGACCTATATCCCCGGCGTCGGCCACAACCTGCAGGAGCACTCGATCGTGCTGATCCGCGGCGGCCGTGTGAAGGATCTGCCGGGTGTTCGCTATCACGTGGTGCGTGGCACGCTCGACTCCGTCGGCGTCGCCAACCGCAAGCAGAGCCGCTCCAAGTACGGAGCCAAGCGCCCCAAGGCGTAAGAGGTTCGAGGAACTATGCCGAGAAAAGGACATATCGCCAAGCGTGAGCCGATCGCCGATCCGATCTATCAGTCCACGTTGGTCAATAAGTTTGTGAACTCCATGATGTGGGACGGCAAGAAGTCGACCGCCCAGGGTATCTTCTACAGCGCCATGAAGAAGCTGGAAGATAAAGGCGGCGATGAGGCCATCAAGCTGTTCAAGAAGGCCGTCGAAAATGCCAAGCCCGTCCTGGAAGTGAAGACCCGCCGTGTGGGCGGCGCCAACTACCAGGTTCCGGTCGAGGTCAATGCTGACCGTCGCACCTCGCTGGCAATCCGCTGGATCCTGACTTACAGCCGGGGCCGCGGTGAGAAAGGCATGATCGACAAGCTTGCCAATGAGTTGCTCGATGCGGCCAATGGCCGTGGAGCGGCCATCAAGAAGAAGGAAGACGTGCACCGCATGGCCGAGGCCAACAAGGCCTTCGCGCACTACCGCTGGTAAGCAGGGTGGGGCGGCGCTGATGGCGCTGCCGGAAAGCACGCGTAGATAAGGCCCCTCTGGGGCGAGACAGAAACAACGCGACCAAACAGTCGCACAGCGGAAACGGAAAAGATTGTGCCCAGACAGGTTCCATTAGATCGTTGCAGAAACATCGGCATCATGGCCCACATCGATGCCGGCAAGACCACCACGACGGAGCGCATCCTGTTCTATACAGGCCGCACGCACCGCATCGGTGAGGTTCATGAGGGCACCGCGACGATGGACTGGATGGCGCAGGAGCAGGAGCGCGGCATCACCATCACCTCGGCCGCGACGACCTGCGTCTGGAAAGATATCCGCATCAACATCATCGATACTCCCGGCCACGTGGACTTTACGGCCGAGGTGGAGCGCTCGCTGCGCGTCCTCGACGGCGCTTGCGCTGTGTTCGATGCTGTGCACGGCGTCGAGCCGCAGTCGGAAACCGTGTGGCGGCAGGCCGATAAATACGGCGTTCCCCGCATTTGCTTCATCAACAAGATCGACAAGATGGGCGCCGATTTCGAGCACGCCGTCGACACCATCCGCAAGCGCCTCAACGCTAAGCCCGTCGCTATCCAGCTCCCCATTGGTCAGGAAGACAAGTTCAAAGGCGTCATCGACCTGATGGCGATGAAGGCGATCGTCTGGAAAGACGAGACCATGGGCGCCGAGTACACGATCGAAGAGATACCGGAAGAGCTCAAGAAGAAAGCCCTGGCCTACCATCAGATCCTCGTCGAGACGGTTGTCGAAAACGACGACCAGGACGAGCTGATGCATAAGTACATCGAAGGCGAAACCATCGGCGAAGCGGAACTGAAAGCCGCGTTGCGCCGCGCCACCCTGAAGATGAAGGTGTTCCCGGTAATCTGCGGAACGGCCTTCAAGAACAAGGGTGTGCAGCCGCTGCTGGATGCAGTCGTCGATTACCTGCCTTCGCCACTCGATGTCCCCCCGGTGAAGGGAATCAATCCGGACACCGGCCTGGAAGAAGAGCGTCCCGCCGATGACAAGGCGCCATTTTCGGCGCTGGCCTTCAAGATCATGAGTGACCCGTTCGTGGGTCAGCTGACATTTATCCGGGTTTACTCGGGCGCTCTGAAACAGGGCGACAGCGTTCACATCAGCGGACGTTCGCGCTCAGAGCGCATCGGCCGCCTGCTGAAAATGCACGCCAACAAGCGCGAAGACATCACCGAGATTTATGCGGGTGACATCTGCGCTTGCGTCGGCCTGAAGCACATCACTACCGGCGACACGATTTGCAATGAGGAACACCCGATCATCCTCGAGTCCATCGAATTTCCGGCGCCGGTAATTTCGGTGGCCGTGGAGCCGAAGACCAAGAGCGATCAGGAGAAGATGGGTGTGGCGCTGAGCAAGCTGGCGCAGGAAGACCCCACCTTCAAGGTCAACACCGATCCAGACAGCGGACAGACCATCATCAGCGGCATGGGCGAGCTCCACCTGGAGATCATCGTCGACCGCATGATGCGCGAGTTCAATGTGCAGGCCAATGTCGGCAAGCCGCAGGTCGCCTACCGCGAGACGATCCGCAAAGAATCGAAGGCAGAAGGCAAGTACATTCGCCAGACCGGCGGCAGCGGCCAGTACGGTCACGTGCGCATCCGCCTGGAACCCAATGAGCCGGGCAAGGGCTACGAGTTTGTGAATGAAGTTGTCGGTGGCGTGATTCCCAAGGAATTCATTAAGCCGGTCGATCAGGGCATCAAGGAAGCCATGGAAGGCGGCGTTCTCGCCGGCTACGAAATGGTCGATGTGAAGGCGATCCTGTACGACGGCAGCTATCACGATGTCGATTCGAACGAAATGGCCTTCAAGATCGCCGGTTCGATGGCGTTCAAAGAAGCCGCCCGCAAGGCCAGCCCGGTTCTGCTGGAGCCGGTGATGTCGGTAGAGGTGGTCGTTCCTGAGGAGTACATGGGCACCATCATTGGCGACCTGAGCAGCCGCCGCGGACGCATCGAGGGAATCGAGCATCGCGCAGGTTCGCAGGTGATCAAGGCAATGGTTCCGCTGGCTGAGATGTTCGGTTACGCGACCAACATGCGTTCGAACACTCAGGGCCGCGCGACTTTCAGCATGCACTTCTCGCGCTACGAAGAGGCCCCGCGCGCGGTGGCCGAAGAAATCGTGGCCAAGGTGCAAGGCAAGAGTCCGGCAGGAACGAAGTAGATTTGAAGGGGCACGGCTTTAGCCGTGTCGATTGTGAAGCAATTATTTTTGAGCCCCTTTAGGGGCGGCACAGGTTTTAGGAGCTCCAATGGCGAAAGAGAAATTTGATCGCAGCAAGCCGCACGTAAACGTTGGCACGATCGGGCACATCGATCACGGCAAGACGACGTTGACGGCGGCCATCACCAAGGTACTGTCGAAGCACAATCCGAACATCAAGTTTCGCAGCTTCGACTCGATTGACAACGCGCCGGAAGAGCGCGAGCGCGGCATCACCATTGCCACGGCGCACGTCGAGTACGAGACGCCGAACCGGCACTACGCGCACGTTGACTGCCCGGGCCACGCCGACTACATCAAGAACATGATCACCGGCGCGGCGCAGATGGACGGCGCCATTCTCGTGGTCGCTGCCACCGACGGTCCGATGCCGCAGACCAAAGA
>DATHQX010000158.1:0-8121 GCA_035482295.1 Verrucomicrobiia bacterium | reverse complement strand
GCTCTGGCCAGTTATCAGGAGGCGGTCGAGGTTGATCGTAAGATTGGCGACAAGCATGGCCTGATCCAGGGCCTGACGTCTCTGGGCCTGCTATCCCTGAACCATTCCAAGTACGACGAAGCTTTGCAGTACACCAACGAAGCTTTGCAGATCGCCCGCGATAGCCACGATGAAAGCTCGCAAGCCACGCTGCTGATGAATATCGGTATCGCCCACTTCAGCAAGGGCGAGTACCAGGACGCGTTGACCTACTTCCAACAGGCCTACGAGATCAGCGATCGTCTGAAGGCGACGGAGAATCAGGCGCTCTCGCTGCACAACCTCGGCTTGACCAACTTCAGCCTGGGCCAGTTTGATACCGCAGTCTCGCAATACATGAAGGCGCTGGATGCCAGTCGCGCGGCAGGTGATCAGAGCCTGCTGGCTACCGTCTACAGCGACATGGGCTCGCTTTTTGCGATCCAGGGACGCTATGACGCGGCGTTGAAAGCTCAGAAGGAAGCAGTTGATACCTTCCGTAAATTGAATGACCGCTCGTATTTGATGGTGTGGGCATTGGCGGGATACGGCGAGGCTCTTTCGGCTTCGGGCCGTGAAGATGAAGGGCAGAAGTATATACAGGAAGCCCTGCAATTGGCGCCCGGCGCAAATAACTTCCAGGCTACTGCGGCAGCTCTGAATTTCATGGGAGACAGCTTCTTCTATCGAGGAGACTATGCTTCCGCCAAACGCCAGTACGATCAGGCATTGCAGCTGGCGACCAAGCAGAAGGTTCCTGATCAGGTGCTGCAGGCGAAACTTGGACTCGCTCGGCTCGATGTCGTGCAGGGACGCGCGCAAGCGGCCATTCCAGCTCTGAAGAATTTGAGTCAGGAGGCCGAAGCGATCGGACTCAAAGCCCAGTCAGTGACGGCATCGGTCTACCTGGGAGAGGCGTTGCTGGCCACCAACCAGGTTGACGCTGCTCGCGATCAACTGGATCGCTCGGTCGGCCGCGCCGAGAAATTAGGACTCAAAGTTGAACAGGCGCGCGCACAGTACTTGCTGGGCGCGGCGCTCGCCAAAGCCGGAAAGAAGCAGGAAGCCATTCCGCACTATCGGCAAGCGGTCAACATCCTTGAGTCGATCAGCAAAGAGGATGGCGCATCGCGGGTCCTGGAGCGCTCCGATCTGAAAGACGTCTATCACGACGCCGCGAAGGGCTACCAGAGCGGCGCGTAAGGTCGCGCCCGATCATCGCCAGTCATATTCTGCAGACGGTCCGCTCCGTCCGAGCCTTGCGTCAGCCCGCCTGCTTACTTGCGTCTTTCTCACTCTCCGAACTGCCTGGACAAAGGCATCTCCGCAACAGTTACATCGACATGAATTCCAGTGGCAGAGTTGTTCGTCGACGGCGACCGCATTGCGTTCTTCGATACGACACGACCGCCAATCAACATGAGACTGAGCGCCTCGAAGCAAAAAATAACCCCGTCCCAGGTTTGCTGGAACGGGGCTTTTGAACAACCGATGATAGAAGGCTACTGTACTGGCGGACAGATACCTTGGCTTGGAGTCATCGTCATACTGGGAATGATCTCGTCCAGTCGGCCGCTGTTACCTGCCGGCGATGCCCCGTTCCTTCGGAAGGTGGCGACCAGGTCCGAGAACCCCGTTCCTCTGCCTCCAACCACCGGATCAATCGGATGTGGAGTGAAGGAGGAGAAGATGCTGACCCAGTTGTTCGATCCGATTGGATCAGCCGAGAGGTAGTCGGCGTTGTTCTGGTTGATCGGGTCCGACGTGTAGAACTGCGTACAGATCGCGATCGTAGGCTGCTGCTCGCTGGGGCAGGCGATCGACTGGCCCGACGGTAGTTGGCAGGTCACGCTGTATACGATGCAGTCGCCGCCCGTCTCCAGATTGACTACGCAGGTTTCGTTCGAGAACTGCGTTCCCAGCAGGCGCTGGAGGTAGAACGTGTTCCGGTTCCACGGCGTCGCCAGCACCGTCATCAGAATGCCTTGCGGGTTGGTGAAGCCCGTCGGATAAGTGACAGCCTGCTCATAACCGCCAAAAACGAAGTCGTTCTCGGTTCCACCCGGAGGAATGGTCTGGGTAATCTGCAGCGCCGTGTGCGGCGTGAATTCCCAGGCAAGAATGTCCTGTGCCGTCGACATGACCGGCTGCGAACCTGTGAAGCCGACCCAGCCAGTGCCGCTAGGGAGATTCAATCCCGTTGGATTGGAGCTACTGTAGCCGATGGTGTAGGGAACATTAATCGTCGGAGGCGAGTTGGGCTGCGGGGTGTGGGTTCCGGGAATGAATGTAGGATCCAGCCACACTTCCAGGACGCCCATCTGATTGCCCTGAACCGGCGGGTCATACTCGATCACTACCTGATGGATTATGCCATCCTGGCAACGACCGGTGCTGCAGTTGTCGCCGATGGGCGGGACCGACGTATTGATCGCGTTGGCCGAGAGGAGGCAACTGGTCACATCATTGTTCTGGCCGATGGTGTATACGCCGGGCAGGTGGACAGGAGTATTCGTGCTGGGGCCGCAAGTCTGCACCGCGACGTGATTGGGGTTCGGGTCCCACGGGTTCGCCTGGATATCGAATTCAACCGCCAGGTTGTTATTAATTCCCGCATAGCCCATGCCGCCGTTGTAGGCGCCGACCGCGGTAATGCCAGAGCCTTTGGCCCCGTAGGTCGGATCGGTTGCGGAGGAATTCTGCACGATGAAGGAGATACCGTCTCCCGGCTGGCAGCAGATAGCTGGATTGTGCACCTGAAACTCAAACCAGGTGGTGAATCCTGAGGTCAGCGGCTGCTGGGTCTTGAAATAGAAGCTCGACTGCTGCGGGTTGTCGGCGACAGGGGAGAGCGGCCCATCTGTCAGCCGCAACACGTGGTTGCCCTGATACACCGCCGGGTGCGAGCTGCCGTTCAACTGGAGAGTTGAAGTTGTAGAAAAGTCAGAAAAGCGAATTTGCTGACCGACTGAAGTGGCGACCATCAGGCCCAGAACGGAGATGAGCGCGTAAACGATAAATCTTGGTTTGAGTTGCATCCTCCTGCCTCTCTCTGCGCCAAGGATTCGGTTGCACTCGGGTCTCGCTTAGGTGCAACGGATTCAACGATGGGTAGCCAGATGCAATGGCGCAGCGTCCACTGCTGGTAGATGGGGAAATATTGCGGTGCGCCTCCGCCGATGTCAAGGCAATTCAAGGGGCTTGGGCTAGCGCCGATAGCGCGACTCTCTTTGGAGCGCTATTCTTATCCCGACCAAGGTGGCTGTTGCAACACACACGTTACGGTGCGCCCAACGCCGCTTGGGATTAAGTAGACGCTCAAACAGCCCGTTATTCGTCGAAAAAGCGAGAACAGTTGTATAATGTACCTGCGTATGTTCGAACGGCGCGTCTAGCAGCCATCCCTCCTGTCCGAGCGATTCCTGCCTGCAACCTTCCGATTCACCAAACGCAATATCAATTTTGCAAGGATTTGAAACAAATGGAACAAGGAACTGTAAAGTGGTTTAACGACGCCAAGGGTTTTGGCTTCATCTCCCGTCAGAACGGAGAAGATGTATTCGTTCATTTCACGGCCATCCAGGCGAACGGCTTCCGTTCGCTGCAGGAAGGCCAGGCGGTGAGTTTCGAAGTGAAGCGCGGCGCCAAGGGCTGGCAGGCTGAGAACGTTCAGCTTCTGTAATCGCTATCACGAGGGGAGGGCGGCATGGGTCGCCCTTCATTTTTTCAGTGCAACAAAGTAATCCGCCCTGTCTTTAGTCGTGAAACCCCAACTGCCGTTTGCCAAATAGGCTTTGGTAGAGCGCCAAATTCGAAAGCGAGGAAGTAATGAAGAATATCTACGTGGGGAACTTGAGCTACGATGCGACTGAAGACCAGGTCCGCTCAATGTTCGAGCAGTATGGTCCAGTCGATCGAGTCAGCATCGTAACCGACCGCGACACGGGCCAGCCTAGAGGCTTCGCCTTCGTGGAGATGTCCGACGACGACGCAGCCACTAAGGCCATGGACGGGCTGAATGGCACCAATCTTAGCGGCCGTAACCTGACGGTGAACGAAGCCCGGCCCAAGGGAGATCGTCCGCGTCGCGAAGGTGGTGGCGGCGGAGGCCGTGGCGGATTCGGCGGAGGTCGTGGCGGCGGCGGCGGTGGCCGCGGACGCTCGGGCGGTGGCGGTGGTGGTGGCGGCTGGGGCCGTTACTAAAGCATCAGCCAAGCTTAGAATTTCGAATGCCGGAGCGTTTCAGCTCCGGCATTTCTATTGATCAGCGCTCTTCTAAACGGCGATTCTGATAGGCTGTAGAGCACTTTCTGGCGCGCCCATGTCCCAGAACTCCGAGCCGGTCATCGAATTCGCCGACACCGGCCTTCGGCTTGCCGATGGCAAAACCCTTCTGTCGGGATTGAACTTGGCCGTCGATCGCGGCGAGACGCTGATGCTGCTTGGTCGTAGCGGCTCGGGCAAAACCACCACCCTCAAGCTGATCAACCGGTTGCTTACCGCGACCTCAGGCGAGGTTCGCGTCGAAGGCCAATCCGTCACAAATTGGGAGCCGACGAAGCTGCGTCGCGGCATCGGCTATGCCATTCAGGACGTCGGTCTGTTTCCTCACTACACCGTTTTCGAAAACGTGGCGCTGGTTCCGAAACTGCAGCAATGGCAGCGCGAAAAGGTTGAAGCCCGCGTGAGAGAGATGCTGGCGCTCGTCGGATTGCCCTACGACGAGTATGCGAGCCGCTATCCTAGTGAGCTCTCCGGCGGGCAGCGGCAGCGCGTCGGCCTGGCACGTGCTCTCGCTGCCGAGCCGCCAATCCTGTTGATGGACGAGCCCTTCGGCGCACTCGATCCAATTACCCGCGCTGAGCTGCAAATGGAATTCAAGCGGCTCCAGGAGCGGCTTGGTAAGACCATCGTTTTTGTGACCCACGATGTCGGCGAGGCGCTACTGTTGGGCAGTCGCATCGCCCTGATGGAGAGCGGCAGGCTGCACGGTGTTTATCGGCCGCAAGAGTTTCTGCGAAGTGACGATGCGAAGGTGAAGGCGTATGTCGATGTCTTTCGCGCGGGACAGCAAATTCTGCAATGAACTTTATCTTCAACCATAAGCACGAGGTCGCCACGCTCACCGCCGAACATCTGTGGCTGGTCGGCATCTCGATGCTGCTGGCGATCGCCATTGGCGTCCCGCTCGGTATTTTGCTGACGCGGCGCCCGCGCTGGAAGGCCGTTATTCTGGGCAGCACCAACGTTGTCCAGACCATCCCCAGCCTGGCGCTCTTCGGTTTGCTCTTGCCACTGCCGTGGCTGGGCGCGCGTGCCGATCGCCTGGCGATTGTCGCACTGGCGCTGTATGCGCTGCTTCCGATTGTCCGTAACACGTATGTCGGCATTGCCGGCATCAACGCCCCCGTGCGTGAAGCCGCTGTCGCTATGGGACTTACGTCGTCGCAGCTGTTGTGGAAAGTGGAGCTGCCACTGGGGCTGCCTGTCATGCTTTCCGGCATTCGCGTGGCCATGGTGATCACCATCGGAGTGGCGACCATTGCGGCTGCGATCGGCGCCGGCGGGCTCGGCGAATTCATCTTCCGCGGCATTGCCATGGTCGACAACGGCGTGATCCTGGCCGGCGCGATTCCTGCCGCCCTGATGGCCTTGGTTGCCGACCTCTCCCTCAGCGGCGTCGAGAAGCTGCTGGTGCGGCACCGCAGCTAGCTTGCCTATGGACCGGCGAACGTTCCTCTCCGCGTTAGCGCTCACGATGTGCAGCGGATGTGTCTCGCACGCCAATCAGATCAGCGTTGCCTGCAAGAATTTCACCGAGCAGCTCATCCTCGGCGAGATCCTCAAGCAGTCGCTGGAGACCGCCTGCCGCATGCCGGTGGATGGCCGCTTCTACCTGGCCGGCACCTACATCTGCCAGCAGGCGATTCTTGCCGGGCGCATCGATACTTACGTCGAGTACACCGGAACCGCGCTGGCGGCGGTGTTGAAGCTCCAGGCTTCGGGCGACTCGCAAGCCGTGTATGAACTGGTGAAGAAGGAGTACAAGCGGCGTTTCAATCTGGATGTCATGGCCCCGTTGGGATTCAACAACAGCTTTGCCATGGTGATGCGCGGGCAGGATGCGCGACGAAGGGCATTAACCGATTTATCCCAGCTTGCCCCGGTTTCTCCTGAACTGCGGCTGGGCTGCGGCTACGAATTCCTCGAGCGTGAAGACGGCTACAAGGGCCTGGTCAGGACCTACCGCTTGCGCTTCCGAGAGGCGCCGCGGGTCATGGACCTCGGGCTGCTCTATCGCGCGTTGGAGAACAACTCCGTCGATATCGTTGCCGGCAATAATACTGACGGGCTGATCAAGGCCCTTGGACTGGTTGTGCTGGAAGATGACAAACACTACTTCCCGCCCTACGATGCCGTGCCTATCGTGAATCCCGCGCTGTTCAAGAAGTGTGCGAGCGCCGGAGAAGTTTTTCAGAAGCTGGCCGGCCGGATCACCGCTGAGCAGATGCGCGTGATGAACTACGCGGTTGACGGCGAAAAGAAAGACGCTGCTGCGGTGGCAAAGGAATTTCTAGCGAACCTGAGATAATCATCATCAAAATTCTTCGGAGAGCACTCCCATGTCCAGGCTGCTTTCTTCCGCTCCAACATTTCTGGTGGCCGATGTTGCCGCCACGGGCTACTGGTGGAAACTCAACCTAGGCTTTAAACCCACCTTCTTTCCGGCGCAGCCACCCTACGTTTACGCCAGCCTCCAGCGTGATGGGGTTGAGATTATGCTGCTGCGGCAGGAAAACTATCGTAAGCCGCAAATCGAGCGCCCGGGCGGCGTTTGGGACGCCTACATTCGTATCGACGGCCTGCGGGACTTGTACGAGGAAGTCCGCCAGAAGATTCCGCTGAAGAGCGACCTGGTGAAACGACCCTATGGCGATACGGAATTCGAGGTCGAAGATCCAAACGGCTATGTGCTGGTGTTCGGAGAACTCATCGACTGATCGCGTGCAACAAAAACCCCGCCCAGGCAAATCGGCCTGGACGGGGCACCCACTCGTGTCATCTCTTACTAGCCACTAGCCACTAGCCACTAGCCACTACTGCTACTTCCCGAGAATCTGGAAGAAGCGAATGATCGACTCAATCCCGCGATAGAAGTTCGGGATGTGGAACTTCTCATTCGGCGCATGCAGATTGTCGTCCGGCAGGCCCATGCCCATCATGATGCTGGGAATTTTCAGATCATCGTCGAACTGGGTCACGATTGGAATCGATCCACCCGAACGAATGTAAACCGTGTCCTTCTTGAAGATCTCGTGCATGGCTTCGACAGCCGCACGCGCATAAGGATTGTCGGTATTAACGACACAGGCCGGACCCTTGCTGTGAATCTTGATGGTGGTCTTGATGCCCTTGGGCGTGAGCTTCTGCACATAGTCGCTGTACTTCTTGAAGATGTCGTCGGCGTTCTGGTTGGGCACCAGGCGCATCGAAACCTTCGCCGACGCCTTCGCCGGAATCACGGTCTTCGCGCCCGGCTGGACGAAGCCACCTACGATGCCATGAACCTCCAGCGTTGGTCGCGCCCACGTGCGATAGAGCACCGAATAACCCGGCTCTCCCGTCAGCACGTCGGAACCGACTTCCGCCTTGCGGTATTCCTCTTCATTGAATGGCAGGCGCTCCCAGGCTTTCAACTCGTCATCGGTCGGCTTCTGCACGGCATCGTAGAAGCCGGGGATGAGCACTTTACCGTTCTCGTCTTTCAGCTTGCTGATGATCTCGATCAGCCCGAAGATCGCGTTCGGTGCGGCCCCGCCATAAACGCCGGAGTGCAGATCGACCATGGCTCCCTGGGCCTCGATCTCGGTATAAACCAGGCCGCGCAAGCCGACGCACAGTGTAGGAAGGTTCGGTGCGAAGAGCTCGGTGTCGGTGACTAGCGCGAAGTCGGCCTTCAGTTTGCCCGTCTTGGCGTTTTTCTTGACGTACTCCTCGATGCTCTCGCCGCCCACTTCTTCTTCGCCTTCGAAGATCACGCGCACGTTGATCGGCAGTTTGCCGTCGCCGGCTTTGAAGAGCGACTCGAACGCCTTGACCTGC
>DATHQX010000157.1:0-33912 GCA_035482295.1 Verrucomicrobiia bacterium | reverse complement strand
AGCCGCTGGACCCGTCATCTGGAAATCCGGCTCGCTAATTCAAAACAATTGCTGCGCATTGTATAGCAGCTTGCCGTCCACCAGATGCGCCTCGGGCATTAGCTTGTGCAGACGCGGCGCGCGCTTTTCGTCGTCGATGTGCAGAACCGCGTGTCCGTGCGCGGTGAGATAGTCGCTGACCAGCATGCGATGGCACTGGAAGTACACGCGCTCCGCGCACATGTACGCGGTGTTGCCGGCGGGTGCCCCATCCTTCTCGCTCGCTTTCTGCGAGAGGGCGGGACCGGCTGTCTCCTCAGCGATGGTCAGCAATCTCTCGATCGCACCTTTGAACTCCGGTGTCAGCATGTAATCGGCGTAATTGCGAAATGAATCATTGCGCAGTCCGGTGTTCGGCGAATCATCGCGAATCTTCTTGCGATGCCCGCCAAGCTCCTTCATCCACACGTAACGTATTCCACGCTGTGGCAGCTCACCTTCCAGCGACTCGCGATTGAAATGCGGCATGCGGCGCGACATAGGGAACGCGCGAATATCGACCAGTGTCCCCACGCCGTGCGCCTTCAGCGCCGCGACCAGTTCGTCGAACGTGCGCGTGGAATGGCCGATGGTGTGGAGGGTAGACAAGCTGTTGGCTCTTAGCACTTAGCCGTTAGCACTTGGCATTTAGCAACTAGCACTTGGAGCTGCGCACGTCACAGGTTGCAAAGGTCGACGGCAAGGATGTTCGTCTGCCGAAGCAAGGGCTGCACAAGAGAAGATTGTCATCCTGAGGAGGTCTTCAGCCCGACGAAGGACCTGCGTTCCCACCCTCGCATAAGCTCTCCACCGCCGCCGTAATCAATCCATCCTGCTCCGCTTCCACCGTCCGCAGATCCAGCAGCACGCGCCCATCCTCCACACGCGCTACTATCGGCGTCTCGCACTTTCGTAGCCGCTCCAGAATCTTTTCGGCGGACTGACCCGCAATCTTCACCGTCACGGCCCACGATGGCAGCGTCGCTCCCGGCGCCGACCCACCACCGATCGCAGAGCGTGTCTCCGCCACCTCAATCTCGACCTGCGGCGAGCTCATACGCAGATGCCGCACAATATGCTCAGCACGATGCTGCAAATCCTCCGCGTTCACGCGCATCATGCGCAGCGTCGGGATCGCATCGAAGTCTTCGCGCAGGTACGCCAGCAGCGTCGCCTCCAGCGCGGCATAAAATATCTTGTCCACGCGCAGCGCGCGGAACAGCGGATTCTTACGAATCTTCGCGACCAGCTCGCCGTCGCCGCTGATAAGTCCGGCCTGCGGTCCCCCAAGCAACTTGTCGCCGCTGTAGGTCACCACAGCGACGCCCGCACGCAAGCTCTCACTGATCATCGGCTCGCCGTGCACGCCGACCTCCCGCAGATCGAAGAGTTCGCCGCTGCCTAGGTCTTCCACCACCGGGATATTGTGCTTGCGCCCCAGCGCCGCCAACTCCGCCAGCGACGGCTGCTCGGTGAACCCGACAATCTGAAAGTTTGAGCGATGCACCCGCAGCAGCAGCTTCGTCCTGTCGCTGATCGCGCTTTCATAGTCAGCGATGCGCGTGCGATTCGTCGTTCCTACTTCCTTCAGTACGGCTCCCGACTTCGCCATCACGTCGGGAATGCGGAACGATCCGCCGATCTCGACCAATTCGCCGCGCGACACGATGACCTCGCCGCCCTCGGCCAGCGCATTCAGCGTTAGCAGCACTGCCGCCGCGTTGTTGTTGACCACGATCGTCGAAAGCTCGCGCCCAGGACAGTTCAACAGTTTCGCAAACAAGCGACTGACATGAACGTCGCGCTTGCCACGTTCCCCCGTTGCCAGATCGAACTCCACATTCGAATATCCACGCGCAACTTCCATCACGTGCTGTAGCGCAGCTTCGCCCAGCGGCGCGCGCCCGAGATTGGTATGCAGGATGACGCCCGTCGCGTTGATTACCGGCCGCAGGGAGTAGCTCAACGACTCCTGCAAGCGCCGCTCGATCGCCGCCGCCGCATCTTCCACCGACGACGCCAGTGCGGCTTCGTCGAGCGAGTCGGCGGCAATCCGGCCACGCAATTCTTCGATAAATTTGCGCGCGGCCTCGACTGTTTCTGCGTGACCAAATTGATGGGCTAGAGACCGCACCCCATCGCGGCGCAGCAGTTCGTCGACGGAAGGAAGCTCGCGGAAGAGGTCGGCTTTCGTGCTCACGGTTACCTTAAGTGTGCTGTGGTTACCCTGTCGTTATACGTCGCCCACCGAGGTGGTGCACTTCAAATATTACTGGCATACGGCGCCGTTTCCGGGACATAATCGCTCAGCACCCCATGCTGGAAACCAAAGCCGCACCCACGGACGTCTCCGCCCGCTGGCAGGAGCTTGAGAAGCTGAAGAACGCCTGGCTGTTTCTGTTCTTCGGTTTTATCCCCGTCATTGGCATCGCCGCGAAGCTCATCAGCGGCATTCTGTCCTTGTTGTTTCTGATCGCTTATGTTGGTGCGTTTCTCTACATCAGCCACAAGCTCGACGCCTGGAAGTGTCCGCGATGCGGCAATTCGTTTCTGCGCGAGAAGAAGCGCAGCGCCTTCCATCCCTTCAACGATGCCTGCGCCAACTGCCAGCTTCCCTTTGGCGGCAAAGTAAAGCCTGAGGACATCGAGAAGTTCAATCTGCCGCACGATTAACTTCGGCAGCGTAGCGCACGCCGCAGCAGAAGCCCCAAGACAACTCCGCCGGCCACCAGCTTCGCGGCCATCTGCGGATCGAAGAAGCGCAGGAAGCGCGTGCCGCCGTCGGTCACCTCGATGACGCCGATGGGCGTAACCTGCACGCCTCCGCCACCACCCGCGCCGCCGACAGCGTCGTCCGTGCCGCTCTTGTTCTCGCCGCCACCGCCCGCGCCCAGACCATACTTCACGCGAGCGACGGGAATGATGGTTTTACCGTGAGCTTCGATGGGCTCACCGAAGACGTTCTGTACTTTGCCAGTCGCGGCAAAGCGATCGGCGAGCGAGGTCAGGATTTCTTTCGGATCAAGCATGATGACTCCTTTGGCAATGGCTCACTCTGAAGTTGTAGTCAGGTAATCTTGGGTGGAGCACGCCTTCACACGTGCAGTTGAGATACCCACTCTTGTCTCGGCTTCAGCCGCTGAGGTAAGGGATAGATTTACCTCAGGCGCTAAAGCGCGCCTTGAGCTAAGGCTGCAATATGCACGCTTCAAGGCGTACTCCAGCCTACACCGGTGAGTTTCAAACTGACCCATTACCAACTCCTTGGTGACTTGGATGCCTACGGGTGCCGCGTGCGTCGAGATCAGGATGGCCAAGTGTCTGCTCGCATACAGGTCCTTCGACTCCGCGTCCGCCGCTCCGCAACTTCGACGGAGCGCAAAGTCACGGCGGACACTGCGCTCAGGATGACAAACTTGAGAGACGCTGCCACGTCACCCCACCTCAACCAGGCCATACCGCCGGTTCCAGTGACTCCGCAGATGCGTCACCGCGCGTTCGATCTCACCTTTGCCGATATCGTCAGGACTGCTGAGCACATAACGTGCTTCCTTGCGCGCGGCTTCCAGCAGATCGCGATCGCGCAGCAGATTCGCCACACGGAAGTTCGGCATGCCCGCCTGCCGCGTGCCGAAGAACTCGCCCGGTCCGCGCTGTTGCAAATCTAGTTCGGCAATCTCGAATCCGTTTTGCGTGCGCGCCATGGCGTCGAGGCGCTGCTGCGCTTCAATGGATACTTTCCCTCCAGTCATCAACACGCAATACGACTTGGCGGCGCCGCGTCCGATGCGGCCGCGCAATTGATGCAGCTGCGATAAACCAAAGCGCTCGGCGTGCTCGATGACCATCACGTTCGCGTTGGGCACGTCGACACCAACCTCGATCACCGTAGTCGCCACCAGCACGTCGATCTCACCGCGTTTGAACGCCGCCATGGTCGCGTCTTTTTCATCGGCACTCATGCGTCCATGCAGCAGGCCGACGCGCAAATTTGAGAGCTCGCGCGAGCGCAGCCGCTCATGCATCTTGATCGCCGCCTTCAGCTCTCCTTCCATCGCTCCTTCTTCGATCACGGGATAAACAACGTATGCTTGATGTCCAGCCGCGGCCTGTTTCTTCACGAATTGCCACACTTCGTCGGCGCGGTCATCGCCGACGCAGCGAGTCGTAATCGGCGTGCGACCCGGTGGCAGCTCATCGAGCACGCTGGTATCGAGATCGCCGTAAATCGTCAACGCCAGTGTGCGCGGGATCGGCGTTGCGGTCATGACCAATACGTCCGGCTCCGCCTCGTTAGTTTTTTTCATCAGCTTGAAGCGCTGCATCACGCCGAAGCGATGCTGCTCGTCGACAATTACCAGCCCCAGATTGTCGAACTCCACCGTCTCCTGGATGAGCGCGTGCGTGCCGATCACCAGCTGCGCGTTGCCCTGCGCGATGTGGTGCCGCACCTGCTTCTTCCGTCCCGCTTCCTGCGAGCCGGTGAGCAGCACGATGCGATAGCCCGCGGTTTCGAGAATTTGGCGCGCGCTCAAATAGTGCTGGGTCGCGAGAATTTCCGTCGGCGCCATCAGCGCAACCTGGTAGCCGTTCTCGATGGCGATTACCGCCGCTTCGAGCGCGACGATGGTCTTGCCCGAACCGACATCGCCTTGCAGCAAGCGCCGCATCGGAACCGGTTCGGCCATGTCGGCGGCAATCTCTTTCAGAACGCGCTTCTGCGCAGCCGTGGGATGAAACGGCAGGATGCGCTTGATGGCGCCGCGAACCTTGTCATTGATGGCGAAGCCGATGCCCGTCTGCGAGCGCATCTTGCGCCGCTTCAACTCCAGCCCCAGCTCGAGGAAGAACAGCTCTTCGAAAATGAGCCGGAGGAGTGCCGGCGTGCGCGCGGCTTGCAGTTGCGTCAGGCTTTCGCCGACCTCGGGCCAGTGCGCGTGCCAGAAGGACTGGCGGCGATCGATCAATTCCATGCGCCCGCGGACAACCGCCGGGATTGCGTCGGGAATGTCGGGCTGAAGATTTTCCAGCATGCCGTGGATGACACGGCGAAACCAGCGCGTGGTCAGGCGTCCGTTGCCGGCAGCTTCGTAGATCGGCACGATTCGTCCGACTTCCAGCGATTGCCACTTCTTCTCTTCGTCGTTCCCGCCAGAAACATCTGTGGACGGATCGTGCAGGATCTCGAACTGCGGCTGAAGAATCTCGAAGCGATGGCCGCCCCGCGCACCCGATTCCACTTTGCCGTAGAGCGCGACCAGCATGCCCGCGCGAAATTTGTCCTGGAGATACTTCGCGTTGAACCAGACGCACTTCAGCGTGTCGCGCCCCTGGCCGACGGTCATCTCGAAGATAGGCATGCGGCGCGTGCGGAACAGTCCGAAGGTGCGTACCTCGGCGATGACGCTGGCCATCTCACCCGGCCGCAGCTCGCCGATGCCGCGCGGGTTCAGCCGGTCTTCGTAGCGAAACGGCAGGTAGTAAAGCAGGTCTTCAACCGTGCTGATGCCCTTTTCCAGCAGAATCTCGGCAAAGTGCGGGCCGATGCCTTTGACGTATTGCACGCTGGTCGAGAGCTCGAGCACAGGAAAGATGGTAAATGAAGCAACCAGCAACTAGCAGCTAGCGACGAGCCAAGCTCCCGAAGCGTTCGACCTTCGAATGAAAGACGCGGAGGATCGGTGCCGTTTGCTAGCTGCTGATTGCTAGTTGCCGTTTTTCCTTGGCATCAAACCGCCCCGCTTCGGTGTCCAACATAGTGAGTGTTGCGACGACTCCTCAAACAGACGATCGCCGTCGTGGTCGGCAATCTTCTCTACTTTTTCGTGATCATGCCGCATTTGCCGGCCGCGGGTCAGCACCGTCCTGACCGGCTGGATTTGGGGCTGATCGTGGATTTCTGGATTTGTGTGGTGTTGTACGGGGTAGTCGAGTTGGTGGATAGGCGATTGCGGCCGACGGCGTAGTGGCAACCGCGCGACTGTCTTGTGTCAGGGCACGTCTTTAGACGTGCCGTTAAACTGCGCTGTTTGATTCGGGCTTTAGCCCCTGGCAACGTCCTTCAGCGGCTAAAGCCACTTCCTCATCAGCGTCTTTCGGCACGACTGAAGTCGTGCCCTGACACAAAGCAGAGCTGGCACAAAGCAAGAACTAATACTCCTGCCGCTGGAACTCCTGCATCATCTGGTTCAGATCGAGCTTCTGTTGCTCCATCTGCTTCTTCAGTTGTTCCATCTCCTGCTGCATCTGCGGCGTCAGGTTCTTCATCTGGTCTTCGATCTGCCGGCGCATCTGGTCGAGCTGCTGCTGGCTCGGCATCGAGCTTTGTATCTGCTGCTGCATTTTGTTGAGCTCATCCTGGTTCGGAATCGCGGCCTGGATCTTCCGTGTCATCTCGTCGATGTCTTTCTGTGACGGCATCGATTCCTGCACCTGCCGCTTCATCTCGTCCATCTGCTGCTGGCTGGGCACCGACTTCTGGATCTCAGCGCGAAGCTGCTCCATCTGCTTTTTATTCGACTTGCTGAGCTCGCGCGACATCTTGGCCATCTCTTTCTGCTCGGCCTTCATCTGCTTCTGGATCTCGCGCTGCATCTTCTCGATGTCCTGCTGGCTGGGTTCAACTTGTGCCAACTCGGCTTGCTGGGCTTCGATTACCGGCTTCAGCAGCTCCGTTTCCTGACGCACCATCTGCGCTTGAGTATCGAAGTCGAGTTGCTGGCTGGGGAACAGCCGCGAGGTGTCGTCCGGCCCAGGAACGTTGATGACGAGCGTCTGTTCTTTCCTCTCGCGCCAGACCACGACGGCCAGCTTGCCTGGAGCGTGCATGCCCCGCTGCCAGTCCGACATGTCGTGAACCTCTTCGTTGTTAACCTTCACAATGATGTCGCCTGCCTTGATTCCGGCGGCGGAGGCCGGACTGCCATTCTCCACCGAGCGCACCAGCACGCCGCGTCCGTGGGCCACGCCGAAGAAGTCGGACAGTTGCGGAGTCAAGCTCTCAACCACCAGGCCATGACGCGCCGACAGCAAGGTAAACGACGGAAGCTCCAAGTCCGGTGGATAGGCGCGCGGTGGCGGCGGGGACGCCAGGTTAGAGGCGTTCGCCGTGTGTACGTGCGACATCACGTTCCAACTGCCCAGCGTGACCTTTACGTCCTTGCGCAGACCGTTGCGCACGATGGTCATGGTCACCGTCTTCTGCGCCGGCGTGACATGGATCAGGTTCTGCAACTGCTCCGGGCCATCGACCTTCGCACCGTCAAAGGCAACCACCACGTCGTTCTCCAACAGACCTGCATGGCACGCCGGGCCATCCCGATCGACGTACGCGATGATGGCGCCTGACGATGCCGGCAACTTCAGCGCCGACGCGCGCTCGGTGGTGACGGCTGTTACCTGCACTCCCAGGTAGGCGCCGGAATGCGCCTCCGGCCATGGCGCGCCCGAAGCGGCGGCCATCGCCGACAACATCAGCACCGCGGAGAACACAGCAAGATACGAATTGGAATTCCGACTGCGCATAACACCCAGCCCTAATCTGTCATCTGTTGCCGGCTCGCGCCGGCTCCTAACATCCCTAACTCCCAACGGCGCAAGCCGCGCCGTCCAACTTCATCCTACTGACAATGCCGCAGTGCGATCTGCCCGATCGTCGTGCGAATGCGCAGCGTGGGTCCGCCGCCATTGATCGCACCTTCTACCCAAACTGATCGTGGACTGTACTGCCCGCCCTGCCAGGTTACGTTCAATCCCGGAAAGTCGGTCAGAATGCCGCGACCGCTGGCCATATCCGATTGCGCGTGCACGCTCACACCCTCATTCGCAGACAAGCAAACATTCACATCTCCCGAGGCGGTATGCAAAAACGAATTCGTCAGGCTGCGATTGCCCACAAATTCCACCATGATCGGACCCGCGCCCGTCTCCACTTGCGCGCCCCGGCCCAGGCGGAAGAGTTCGACGCTGCCGCCGCCGGTTGTAACGCTGACCGCACCAGTTGCACTAGCCAGCCGCACGCTGCCGCCCTGCGTCTCCGCTGTCACCGAGCCTTCCACATCGCCGAGATACAGATTGCCGCCGCCGCTGGTCACTCTCAGATCGCCCATGCACTTCTGGATCTGAATGCTTCCGGCGCCGGTCTGAATCGTCGACGCGTGTGACGAGCCGATATACACGCGGCCTCCACCTAGATTGACTTGCGTCTGCCCGCCAACGTTAGCAACCCGAACATCGGCGGCGCCGCTGGTCACGCTAAAATCGTTGCCCAGATTGCCGCCCTCGATGTTGCCGCCACCACTGACAATCTTCACCGGACCCGCCAGATCATCCAGCTTGATCAGGCCTGCGCCGGTCGAGGCGACGATATTCGCCGCAATCGAAGTAAACGCCAGCGAGCCGCCGCGAGTTTCCACCCGAACCACGTTGAGGTCGCGCGGCACCTGCAAGATGAACTCGGCGCCGAAGCGCATCATCGCACGCCCGACGATGCGGCCCTGAATCAGATCGGTCTCGCCGTTCTTGACGGCGCTAATCCGCATCTGCTCAAACTGCTTGCGCGCGTCCTTCTCGGTCGGTGCGTACGAACGCTTGCGCACCAGATACGTGATGCGCGGCGAGCCGCCCTGCACTTGCACCGAGC
Organism: Verrucomicrobiia bacterium; assembly: GCA_035482295.1. GTDB lineage: Bacteria > Acidobacteriota > Terriglobia > Terriglobales > Acidobacteriaceae > Bog-257. The sequence continues at coordinate 25,253 of DATHQX010000157.1, read as the reverse complement.
CCAAGTCGGTCGTCACATGCACATCGCGCGTCACCGGCAGGGTGCCCGTCATCTCTTCCACCCACGAGTTGCCGTCGCGATAGACCTTCGACTGCTGCGCCCACAGCGGAATGGCGACCGTAAAGAGCACCACAAAGCCACACAGGCACAGGGACGATCTGGTTAACTTTGCGCTCCCGGTCTGTGCCGCTGGCCTTTGATTGTGGTTTCCCTTTTCTATGCGATCGCCCATTTCCTGAGAATCGGTTCCTTTGCGTTAATCGAGATTAGGCATCGAAGACAGCTCGCGCTGCGCCTCGGTGCGAATGTAAGCACTGGGATCGTCCTTGGCCAACTGCTGCAACGCCATACGCACGCTGGTATCGGCGCGCACCGGCTCCAGCGCGTGCAGCGCTCCGCTGCGCACGGCCAGATTGCTGTCGTTCAACAGCGCATCCAGAACCGCATTGCGTACGCGAATATCCTGCTTCACATAATTGCCAAGACCGTCCAAAGTTTTCAAGCGGACGCCGGGATTGTTGTCGTAGCGCAGCGCGTAAGTCAGCGCCTCGCGGGCCACCTGATCGTCGACCTTGGTGTTCAACATGTCGACCGAATCCAGACGCACACCGGAGTTGTTCGAATTGGTCTTGGCAGCAAAAGCCAGCATCGCCTGAATGTCAGGATCGGTGACTTTGCCTTGAATGGTATCGGGAACAACGCGGTCGTAATCGATTTGAACCTGGTCGGAATTGGGCTTGTGCTCGATGGAAGTGATACCGCCAATGGAGGACTGCACTACCGGCGGGTTGGCAGGTGTTCGCACAAATTTGCCCATCGTGCTGTACATCGTGCCCAGTCCTGATCCGAAGCCGACCATCAGCAACACCGCAGCCAGCGCCGGCGAGAACCGTACCTGTCGCAACCAGGCCGTGGGGTCAAAGGCGAAACGCTGATACCACGAGCGATTCTGCTCGGCCGTCTCCAGCGACTCCTGCAGCCGCATCCGCGCCGATGCCAGAAAACTGGCCGACGGGTCTTCCACCGGCAAAACATCCATCTGCTCCTGAAACGCCTGCTGGGCCGTGAGTTCGGCAGCACACTTGGTGCAGCGACGGATGTGCTGCTCCAGCTCATGCCGCGCATCGTCGGCCAGCTCGTTATACAGGTACAGACAAATGTTTTCTTGTACCCAATCGCAATTCATAACTTCCTCTCACTTCGTTCGAGGGCAATCAGCAATTAGCAATTAGCCAAGACTCATCGCTCAAACTGTATAGCCGGGTGCCCGTTCTACGCCCTCTTTCGGCGCAGGGCGGGAGCTACCTCATGTCCTTCAACGCCGCCCGTAACTTCTGCGTACCGCGAAATAACGTGTTCTTCGCCGTCTCTTCCGTCGTATTCAAAATCTCGCCGATAGTGCGCAGCTTCAATCCCTGGTAATGCTTCATCTCGAACACCATGCGCTCGCGCGGCGTCAGCTTGCTCAGGGCCTTGGCGATGCGCGCTCCCAATTCGCGCCGCATCAGGTCTCTCTCCGGACTTGCGCCCGCGCGCTGGTCGGCTACCTGATCCATCAGGTCGTAGGTGCCGCCTTCAGAGTCGGTGGCAATCGCCGAGTCTTCTTTGCGCACTTGCCGTTTGCGCAACAGGTCTAAGCAGAGATTGGTGACGATGCGGTAGATCCAGGTGTAGAACGAGCACTCAAAGCGGAAGTTGTTGATGTTCCGGTACGCCTTAAGGAACGCTTCCTGGTATATGTCTTGCGCGTCCTGCTCGGAACGCGTGAGGTGATACGCCAGGCGAAGCACGGCGCTGTCGTACTGACGCACGAGGTCCTCGAACGCGGCGCGATTGCCACGCTGTGCTTCCCGGATCAGCTCCGTGTCATTCATGCGGCTCTGGGCCTGCCCCACTCGTACTGCTGACGCTTTATCCGTCTCCTGCCACGCCTCAGGAGGACGGAGCGCCGGGGTTCCCAAGCCGCTCTTCGCAGACTGGGGTGCAAGTCCCGGGCCAACCGTGAGGGGAACTGCTACCGCTTCGGCCGGCATGCTGATTTCTACCTGCTTTGCAATTGCAAACCAATTCTCGTGTCTGCAACTACATAGACGCGCGCGAATAGAAACCGTGAGCGATTATAGAACGCCCCTTTCGTAGTACGCGGCCAGCCCGTCCGGCGTTCCGGAAGCTATGAGCGAGGGTGCCCCACTCATTCCGGATTTTGGAATGAGTGGGAGGCTTTTCCGATCGGAAGGATCTCCCCCAGCACCTACCCTTGACCCCGCCGACTTAGCTAACTACCCTTACTGCTATGAGCTACACGGTTCATCAGGCGAAGACCAACCTCTCGCGGCTGATCAAGGAAGCCGAAGGCGGCAAAGAAGTGATCATCACCCGCGGCAAAACGCCGGTCGCCCGGCTGGTCGCCCTCCCAGCCACAGCCGCCGCTGTGGCAGACCGCACCCCAGCGACCAACCCCGGCCTCGATCCCCTGACCGACGAAGAGCTGAACGAACTGGGACTGCTTTAGGGGTGAAAAGGGCAAAAGAAAAAGGCGGGAGCCATTACGGTTCTCCGCCTTCCCTGAACTTAAAATCCAGTATAGCACATTCGAAGGGTATTTCGACAGCTTCCATTCACTTTATATCATCCATTAAATCTTAAACTTAGTATGATTCGCATCATCTTGGTGCTATTGACACGCCTTTCCTGAAGCGGGAAATCCGGCTGGCCACGCTTGCCTCGCAGGCTTATCATGGGCGTCACAAGGCTGGAAGGTAATCGATTGCGCTCGTTCTCGCGAATCTCGCTGACGCTGTTATTACTGGTGCCTTCCCTCGCCTTCGCCGGCAAGCCGAACTGGATCAGGCATGCCACCAGCTTCCCGGGACAATGCCAGTCCTCCTGCCCGACCGTCCGCGTTGTTGCCCCGGACAAATCGACCTCGGCCGAAGTTCTCTACCAGGACGGCGGCGCCTACTTGCGCGTCGCCCAGACCGGCAAACCGCCGCGCGAGATTCATGACGTCTTCACCAGCCCACACAACGATCTGCTCTGGTCACCTGACTCGAAGGCCTTCTTCGTCGACGCCGGCGAGGGCATGACCTCACCCAGCTTCGTTCAGGTCTACCTGCTCGACGATGAGCAGTTGCGCGCCATCGACGTCACCCACCTGGCCGAGCAGGACATGGTGCAGACCTTCCCGCCGTGTAAGGCGCTCTTCCTCGACCCGTCCACTTGCCGCAGAATTGAGAGCGAACCCGAATACAACATGAGGGCGATCACCTGGTCAGACAATTCGTCGACGCTGGTGGTGCTGGCGCAGGTGCCCTGCACCTCGAATTACGGCGGCATCAGCTGCCAGTCGATGGGCTACGAGGTCGAAGTCCCCAGCGGCAAAATCCTGAAACGCCTGCAACCGGCGGAATTCAAGAAGACTTACCAGAAGTTCATGGAGCAGAAGTACGACGTGCCGATCCCACCGCAGTACGTTGAGCCATTGCAGGGACGATAAGCTCAGATAGCATCAGCGCACATCCCAACAAGATCGTCATCCTGAGCGAAGCGTCCGCGCCATTGCCTTCGCGATTCGCGCCTTGTGCGAATCGCGCGGGCGCACATCGAAGGACCTGCGGTTCCTCTCTTTGCTTAACAACGCTCGCACTAACAGCCGGCACACAAAAGAAAAGCCGGCTTCAGCCCGCGGCACCCGCTGCCGCCGACTAAAGTCGGCTATCAATCCTATAACTGGCGCTAACGCGGGCCTTGAAGGCCCGCTCTACCCGAACAGCTGCAGCCCTAAGCCCTGACTCGCGCCGGCCCGCTCTACCCGTGCAAACGACTCGGCCAGCCTTTACGCTTCCGCGCTGGCTTCTTCTTTCACGGCAGGCGCGGCTGCCTCTTCGGCGCCGCCTTCCTTCTGGATCTTCACCTTCACCGGCACAGACACTTCCTTGTGCAGCTTGATGTTGACCGTGTGGTCGCCAATCGCCTTCAGCGGCTCGTTCAGCTGGATCTTGCGGCGATCGATGGTGAAGCCTTTGCCTTCGAGCTCGCGCGCGATGTCGGACGAGGTGACCGAACCGAAAAGCTGATCGTGCTCGCCGGTCTTACGCACAAAGCTCAGCTCGACGCCGGCAAACTGCTGAGCCAGCATTTCGGCAGCACCCTTTTCCTTCGCCGTACGGCGTACGGCAGAGGCCTTCATCTGCTCGATGACGGCGCGGTTGGCCGCGGTCGCCTCGATGGCGAGCTTGCGCGGCAGCAGGTAGTTGCGGCCATAGCCTTCGGCCACCTTCACCACGTCGCCGCGGGAGCCGAGCTTATCTACATCTTCTTTGAGAATGACTTCCATTTTCCAACTCCATGTGGACTCGGGCTCAAGCCTCCGTCCCCTGTGTCGTCCCCGAAGGAACTCAAATCAAAATCACCGTTGTCATCCTGAGCGGAAAGTCCGCCCGATTTTCCCGCTGCATCCTTTGCGGCGGGCGGACGCGGAGTCGAAGGACCCCCATTGCCACCCGTGGTGTCGCGGCCAGTTGCGCTTCGATCGCCTCATCCTCGTCGCCCGCTTTCAGCGACAGCGCGGGAATTTCTCTATCCCACTACGTGAGACTCGATCAGATCATCCGTTGAGCAACGCAGCCCCAAGCTCGATGCGCTGCTGCTTCGGCCTGTCAGCCCGAAATCCGAACTGACAACTGACCACCGGCAAACTGGCAACTGCCCTAGCCGCGCGACCCGAACGGCAGCAGCGCGATGTTGCGAGCCTGCTTGATGGCGTCGGTCAGGCGGCGCTGATGCGGGGTGCACACGCCAGTCAATCGGCGCGGAACGATCTTGCCGCTCTCGGCCACAAACTGCGAGAGCATGCGCACGTCCTTGTAGTTGATCCCGTCGATCTTCTCGACGCAGAACTTGCACACCTTCTTGCGGCGGAAAAACTTCCGTCCGCCTTCGCGGGGACCGCCAGGGCCACCCGGACGTCCGCCGGGACGCGGGCCACGAGGACCGCCCTCGCGGGGACCGCCTTCACGCGGGCCACCGCCCTCAGGACGCGACGCCGGTGCGTCGCTGGTCGCGGACGGAGCCGCTGTTCTGTTTTCGTCTGCCATGATTCTCCTTGATTGCCTCACCGAGGCGGGACCGAGGGCGCCTGGCCCGTCAATCCAGAAATTTGCCGATATCCCACGCAGTGTTACTCCCACAGCGTGAGGCTAAATCTATGCGCTGGCCGGAGCCGTCTCCGCGCCTTCGGCCGGAGCGCTCTCAGGCGCAGCCGGGGCCGCTGCAGGAACAGCCGGCGGAGCAGCTTCGGCTGCCTCAGCCGCCGCCGCGGCCCGCGTGCCCTTGCCGCGAACCTTGGTGTCGCGGATGGCCTTGATCTTGGCCAGGCGCTTCTGCTCCTCGTCGATGCGCACCGTGATGAACTTAACCACCGGCTCAGTCACGCGCAGGCGGCGTTCGACTTCCTTCACCATGCCGCCTTCGCCTTCCAGCGTCATCAGGACATAAATGCCGTCCTGGAACCTGCGTACCACATAGGCCAGCCGGCGCTTGCCCATGCGTTCCACACTCTTCACCGAGCCGCCCGCGCCGCCAACCTGGGTTTCCAGGTTCGAGATGAGCTTGTCCTGCTCCTCTTCCGGCATGTCGGGCCGAACGATGAACATCAATTCGTAAGTACGTTGCATTGTTTCTCCTAAGCATCTGGCAGCTAGCGACTAGCCACCAGTGCCGATCTTCGAACTCGTGTAACTCGGATGCCCCGTTCTAGCCCTCTTTCGGCTAGGGCGGGGACTGACCCCTAATCCCTATCTCCTGACGCCTGCTCTTCATCCGGCTTGCGATTGAACCGGTTCATCGCCGCCTGCACGCCTTCGCTCAGGATCACTCCCACAGCGTCAGACGCCTGATCCAGAACCGCACTCACCGCTTCGAGCTGGGCCTTCTTAAACTGCGAAAGCACATACCTGGCGCCATCGCCCACCGCGTGATCGGGCCCGATACCCAGACGGACCCGGGTGAATTCCTGCGTACCCAGCGCCCCGATAATCGACTGCACTCCGTTGTGTCCCGCCGAGCGGCCTCGGGGGCGAACCCGCAAGGCGCCAAACGGCAGATCCAGTTCGTCGTACAGCAGCACCAGGTCTTCTTGCGGCTTCGCTTCGTACTCGCGTACCAGCTCGGCAACGGAGGCCCCGCTCAGGTTCATGAAGGTTTCCGGCTTGGCCAGCACCACCTCGTGTCCGGCGATACGCGTACGCGCCGTTTGCGCCCGGCAGTGCCGGTTGTTGACGCGGACGCCGCACTGTTCGGCGATGCGGTCCACCGCCAGGAAACCCATGTTGTGCGGTGTGAACTGGTATTCGATGCCCGGATTGCCGAGCCCGACGATCAGCTTCACAAGCCTTACTTCTTCTTCTCGGACTTCTCGCCCTTTTCGGCTTTGTCGCCACCGGCGGCAGCTTCGCCCTCGGTCTCCTGCTTGCCCTTCTTGATCACTTCGGGCTCGGCAGTGGTTGCAGCCGCTTCGACGCCTTCCGCAGGAGTGGCTTCGACAACTTCCTTCACCGCGACCACGTGGGTCACGATCTGGTTTTCGTCGGTGAGGAACTTCAACTTCCCAGCGTGGGGCAAATCGGAGACGCGAATGGCATCGCCAAAGTTCAACTGGCTGACATCAGCATCGATGTGGCCCGGGATGTCGGCCGGCAAGCACTCGATTTCCACTTCGCGCAGAATCTGCTCGAGGATGCCGCCCTGCACTTTCACGCCCGGGGCTTCGCCCTTCATGGTGATGGGCACACTGACCCGCAGCACCTTGTCCATGGCGATGCGCTTCAAGTCCACATGCAGCAGCGCGCTCTTGATGGGCTCATACTGCCAGTCCACGATCATCACCTTGGCGGCGCTGCCGTCCAGGGTGAGGTCGAAGATGGAGTTGTGACCCTGCTCGGAGTTCAGGATGCGCCGGATCTGTTTGGGGTCGACGGCGATGGGCTGCGAGTCCTGACCTGCGCCGTATACCACCGCCGGAATCAGGCCGCTCTTGCGCAGCCGGCGAGCGTCATTCTTGCCGCCGCCCTGCCGCGACTTGCCTTCTACGTTCTTCTCTGCAGTTGCTGTAGCCATAATCTTTTCCTTTTACAAAAACAGTCTGCTGACGGAAGTCTCTTCGTGTATCGACTGAATGGCGCGTCCCAGAAGACCGGCAATCGTCAGCACTTTGATCTTCGGCTCGTTGCGCCCCGCCTCAGTCAGCGGGATGGTGTTGGTCACAACCACTTCGGCCAACCCCGATTTCGAAATTCTTTCCACCGCCGGGCCCGACAGCACGGCATGCGTTGCGCAGGCATGCACTTCGCGCGCGCCCGCATCCAGCAAGGCCTGCGCGGTTTTCACCAGCGTGCCCGCGGTATCGATAATGTCGTCGAGGATGAGACAGGTGCGGCCTTTGACGTCACCGATGACGTGCATGACTTCGGTCACATCCATCTCCACGCGGCGCTTGTCGACGATAGCCAGCGCCGAATCCATCTTCTTGGCGAAGAAGCGCGCGCGCTCCACGCCACCCGCATCCGGAGAAACCACGGTCAGCTCCGGCAGCGCCTTCTTACGGAAATAATCCACCAGCACCGGCGACGCAAAAATGTGGTCAACCGGAATGTTGAAAAATCCCTGAATCTGCGGCGCATGCAGATCGACAACCAGTGCTCGATCGGCGCCCGCGGTGGTCAGCAGATCGGCCACCAGCTTCGACGAAATCGGAACGCGCGGCTTGTCCTTGCGGTCCTGCCGGGCGTAACCGAAGTACGGCATCACCACCGTGATGCGCCGCGCCGAAGCGCGCTTAAGCGCATCGATCAGCAAGAGCAACTGCATCAGGTGCACATCAACCGGATCGCAGGTCGGCTGCACCATGAAAACATCAGCGCCGCGCACGTTCTCTTCGATCTGCACATAGGTCTCGCCGTCAGAGAAGCGCTTGATGCACGCCTTGCCGATCGGCAATTCCAGGAAGTCGCAGATATCCTTGGCCAGCGCGTCGTTGGCGGTGCCGGAAAAAATCTTCCAGCGATCGTCCTGCCGCGCGCGTTGCGGCTTCTTCTCGCTCAGCGCCTTCTGGTCGGCTACCGGCTTCTGTTCGGCCACCGGCTGCGCCGGCTTCACCAATTGCGAGACGCCGTCACCGCTCGTCGTCGCTGGAGGAACTACGCCTGTTTTGGTCGCTGCATCCATCGCGTCAATACCCCGCTTCACCTGGTTTGGTTGTACGCCGGGAATTAAGTAGCTGTCGGCTATCAGCCGTCAGCTTTTAGCTCTTGCAAACCCTACTGCCGGGTGCCCCGTTCTACGCCTGCTTTTGGCGTAGGGCAGGTGCCGTCCCTACGAGACTCGCCCTTCTAACTCCGCCCACCCAGCGTTGAAGCGCTGGATTAAGTTATTCTGTCCCGCGTCGCGGAACTTGTTTCCTGCAAACTCGATAACCGGATCGAAAACAACTTCCCTGATCGCCTAGTGTTGTCCAACTGACAACTGACAACTGACAACTGACAACTGACTTTTGGCTGGGCGGCTAGGATTCGAACCTAGACAAAGTGCTCCAAAGGCACTTGACCTACCATTAGTCGACCGCCCAACGCTAGCAACTAGCAGCTAGCAATTAGCAATTAGCAACTAGTAATCGCGATCGGTGCATTTCGCTGATTGCTAATTGCTAGTCGCTAGTTGCCGCCTTCCGGTACTCGTCCCGCGACAGCGTCGTCGTCGCTACCGCCGAATGTCCGGCCGCGCTCATGCGATCGGCGGCGGCTTGCGCCTGATCCTGGGTTTCAAAGAGCCCGTACAGTGTCGAACCGGAACCAGACAACGAGGCGTAGCTCGCGCCTTCGCGCAGCAAGATTGCCTTTACCTCACGCAAATCGGGATACTCTGGGAAGACGACCTTTTCGAAGTCGTTTTCGATCCCGGCTCGGACGAGGTCGAGAAGCGGTGTCTCGGCCCGGTTCCCGCCTCTTGCGGGAACACCGGATGCAGTTGGAGTCCGCTCCGAAAACTCGGCTCGGCCCACCTGCGGGAAGCCTGCGCCCAGCCACGCAAACACACGTTGACTGAACTCACTTATTGTACCTGTGGCCGGGGAGCCGGTCAACGCGCCCTCCAGGGTGTTCAGTTCGTCCCATCGGGCGAACGCGCGAGGCGTAGAGACTCCGACCGGCGGCGTCACCACAACTACATGCATGGTCGGCAGATCGGGCAGCGGGAACACCTCCTCGCCACGACCGACGCCAAGTACCGTTCCGCCGATGAGAAACAGCGGCAGGTCGCTCCCCACCTCGGCGGCGATGCGCAATTTGTTTTCGGGTGAAAGCTTCACGCTCAACGCGCGCTCCATCGCCAGCATCGTCGCGACGGCATTCGACGATGCCGCTCCCATCCCACCCTGCACCGGCAAGCGCTTTTCGATTTCGATGACGATCCTGCCACGCGCACCCTGCTGAATCTCGTGCTGCACGCGCGCAGCATGGGCCGTGCCGTAAAGGTGAGTGTCAATGCCTTGCTGTTTAGCGGCGACAGCCGTTCCGGGCACTCCGCCTTGAATCATGCCCCCTTGGGATCTGTCGTCTTCGAGTATGTCGTCTTGGAGGGGCGCACCTTCCAGTGCGCCGAAAGGCTTCTTTTTAGAACTGTCATCACGAACGGACTTTGGTTCGCGAGGGATCTGCTGTTCCTTCACAAGCGCCAGCACCCGCTCAGCGATCTTGTAGCAGGTGTTCGACGCATCCAGCGGCACCCGCGGATCGCTACAACGAATCTCAATCCCCTCGCCGGCAACAACGTCGACCCGAATGACATCATGCAGCGCCAGCGTCTGATAGACAGTGCGCAGCTCGTGAAAGCCGTCCGGCCGCGCTGGCCCGATCTTCAGCCCAAGATTGATCTTCGCGAAAGAGGGGAGGACAGGCATGCAGTTATGAGTATATACTCACTATATAGATTCTTGAGGAATGGGTCCCATGAGCAAGACAGCCAAGCTCTTCCGTAACGGTAACAGTCAGGCCGTGCGTCTGCCGCAGGAATTTCGATTTCCGGGAACCGAGGTGCGTATCCGGCGAGAAGGCGACGCCATCGTGCTGGAGCCGATGATCACCAGCACGAAGGAATGGTTTGCTGCAATCGACCGGTATTCCGGTTCCGATGCATTTGAGGGCGACTGGCGCAATCAGCGCAAAGCACGCGAGGAAAGCGCGTTCGAGGAAGCTGATGGATTATCTGTTAGACACAAACGTCTGCGTCGCAATACTGCGCAACAGACCACCCTCCGTAAGAAGTCACGCTGATAGGGCACGGTCGGCGGGTGCGGGCTTGGCAATCTCGTCCATTGCTTTGCACGAACTCTGGTACGGCACCCACAAGAGCACTCGGGTCGATGAAGGTGCGGGGCGACTCCGCATGTTCCTGGCCGGCGGCATACGAGTGCTCGAGTTCGATGACGAGGATGCCCGGATTTCCGGAAAGATCCGGGCTGAACTTGCCAGCAGCGGCAAGATTATCGGCGAGTACGACATCCTTATCGGCGGTCAATGTCTGAGACGCGAAATGACACTGGTCACCAACAATCTTTCCGAGTTCACTCGGATTCGTGGGCTTAAATGTGTGGATTGGACGAAATGATTTAATCCTGAAACTGTCGGCGCTTCCTGCCCGCCACCACTCGCGGTATCCCCTGCAGATCCGGCACGACGCGCACATCTTCCCACTTCTCCGCATCGAGCAGATTCACCACCGCATCGCGCATCGAATAGCCAATCTCCATCGCCAACCAGCCTTCGGGTGTTAGAGCAGCGTGAGCTTGTTCTATCAGCGGGCCGATGACGTCCAGTCCGCGTTCGCCGGAGAAGACCGCTACGCGCGGTTCGAAGTCACGGACCGATTTCTGCACTTTGTCGGCTTCGTCGAAGCCAACGTAGGGAGGATTGCTGACCACAAAGTCGAAATCGCCGAGCGTGATCCCTGCGACGATAGAGGTCGCTCGGCTCCGCTTCGCTGCGCTCGAGATGACACCTTCGTTTTGAACCGGCGTGAGCACATCGCACTGCGCGAATTTTACACGTCCATCGAGTTGCAGTCGGGCAGCGTTGGCTCGTGCAATCTCCAACGCGTCGGCTGACAGATCGACTGCATAAACTTCAGCGCCCTTTAGTTCATGCGCCAGCGATAGCGCGATACAACCGGAACCAGTTCCCACGTCGACGATCTTCGGAGATGGCACCCCGCGCGCGAGTTCGAGAACGGTCTCGACCAAGTGCTCGGTCTCAGGACGCGGGATCAGCACGGCCGGCGTGACCACGAAGTCGAGCCCCCAGAATTCCTGATGTCCGGTGATGTACTGCGACGGCATGCCGGTCGAGCGCTGGGCGAGCACTTCGTCATAACGGGAGTTTTCTTCGCCAGTGAGTTCACGCTCTGGGTGAGCGTAGAGGTAGGCGCGATGGACGCCGAGAACAAACATCAGCAGCACCTCGGCATTCAGCCGCGGCGAACCCACGTCCGCAGCTTCCAGACGATCAACCGCGGCGGTAAGGGCTTGCTTGAGTTGCATGGGAAGTGCGGAGCAACGATTCGGCCTTCGTGATGCTGAATGACTCTTATGAATTGTCATCCCGACCGACGGCTTCAGCCGGAGCGGAGGGACCTGCTGTCCCGCACCTGAATCAGTCTTCCGTTCGTGGACGAACCGCAGGTCCTTCGACTGCGCGTTCGCGCGATTCGCAAAAACGCGAATCGCAAGAACCGTTGCGGACGCTCCGCTCAGGATGACAATTCGTTAGGGTCGATGCTGCCCTTGGGATGACAATACTAACCGGGAAATGCGGATGTCCCACCCTTGTCGCGCTCCTTTTTGGCGACAGAGTGGGCGACTGCGTTACGCCGCGGCGCCGCCCTGCTCCTTCAGTTTCTCCGATTGGAAGTGCGTGATCAGCGCCTCGATCATCGGCTGGATGCGGCCGTCCATGAACTCCGGCAGCTGATGCGCGGTGAAGCCGATACGATGATCGGTGACGCGGTTCTGCGGGAAGTTGTAGGTGCGAATCTTCTCGCTGCGATCGCCCGAGCCCACCATCGCCTTGCGCTCCTTCGCCAGCGCGTCGGCCTGCTTCTGCTGTTCCATTTCGTACAGACGGGCTCGCAGTACGCGCATACCTTTTTCGCGGTTCTTGATCTGCGACTTCTCGTCCTGGCAACTGACGACGGTGTTGGTCGGCAGGTGCGTGATGCGCACCGCCGAATAGGTGGTGTTCACCGACTGGCCGCCCGGTCCCGACGAGCAGAAGGTGTCGATGCGGATGTCCTTTGCCTCGATCTTGATATCGACGTCTTCGGCTTCGGGCAGCACAGCAACCGTCACCGCCGAAGTATGCACGCGGCCCTGGGTCTCGGTTGCCGGGACCCGCTGCACGCGGTGCACGCCACTCTCGTACTTCATGCGCGAGTACACGCCCTGGCCTTCGATGATGGCGATGACTTCCTTCAGCCCGCCCACGCTCGACTCGGAGGTCGACAGCACCTCGACCTTCCAGCGCTGCGACTCGGCGTAGCGGTTATACATGCGGAAGATTTCGGCCGCGAAAAGCGTGGCCTCGTCGCCGCCGGTGCCGGCGCGAATTTCCACGATGACGTTTTTCTCATCGTTCGGGTCCTTGGGCAGCAGCAGCACCTTCAACTCTTCTTCGACTTCGGAGAGTCGCTTTTCCAGCTTGCCGAGCTCTTCGTTGGCGTAGGCCAGCATCTCGGGATCGGTCTCGCCTTCGGCGAGGGCCTTGCTCTCCTCGATGCCGCGCGTCAAATCCTTGAACTCGCGATATTTCTCAACCAGCGGCGCAATTTCGCTGTGCGCCTTCGCAGTCTTCTGGTAGCGCTGCGAGTCGGAAACGATCTCGGGCGAAGCCAGCTGTTTGTTGAGCTCTTCGTATTTCGTTTCGATTTGTTCTAAGCGTTCAAACATGGGGATATGCCTATTGTACGGAAAACGTTCGTGATATCTGCGTTCAATCTTGCGATTGTCATCCTGAGCGCAGGCGGCGTTTTTGGCCGCCGGAGTCGAAGGACCTGTGGTTCGTGAGCCTTGAATCAGGGGCACGACTTCAACGGCTGCTGAAAAACTCGACCGCCGCGAGCCTTGTGTCAGGACACGACTTCAGTCGTGCCGTCAGTCGCACTCTAATGATCCGGGGCTTTAGCCTCTGCCGCCTTGCGATGCGCGAGATACCTGAAACAGAAAGGAAACTCCTCCGCCGAATCTGCTAAACCTTTCTTTACCGGATTCTGCGCGATGTATTCTCGATGCCGCAAGAAGCTATCGTGATCCTCGATTCGAACATCGGAAATCCGCGCTGCCAAACTTCGCCCGAATATCCCCCTTTGATAAGCTGTACGGCCGTCTCGATGGCAATTTCTTCATCAACAGCGAAGGATTTCTACGGGACTGGCACTAGGGTCCGGCTTCGACATGGTGCAGGGGCTAAAGCCCGCTTTCTTGGGCGCCGGTTACGGCACGAGTAAACTCGTGCCCTGACACAAAACTAAACCTTATAGAAACAGGCTTCAATGAGTCTCAGTCTCCCAATGAGACAGGTCTTCCGCCACGGACGAACCGCAGATCCTTCGACGCGCCCGCGCTCCGCAAGATCAGCCGAGCACAAAATCGCGCGGACGCTTCGCTCAGGATGACAAAAGGAATTGTGTGTCGAATATTTGGCGGGGAGCCCCGCTAGGCGATGACCAGCTCGCCGCCACGCTGTTTTTCCAGCTCCATGGCTTCGTTCAAAGCGGCGATGGCAGTCTCGACCTGGCTATCTTCAGGAGGCTGCGTGGTGATGCGCTGCAGCCACAAGCCCGGCTTCGTCATCAGGGCGAACAGCGACGAGCCGTGCTTGGCAGCGAAGCGGATCAGCTCATACGAGATGGCGGCAATCACCGGCAGCAGCGCAATGCGCGAGGCAAAGCGGCCCCAGAAGGTCACAGCCGGAATCAGCATGTAGATGAACATGGCAATCAGCATCACCGTCATCAGGAAGCTGGTGCCGCAACGCGGATGCCAGGTCACATATCTCTGCGCGTTCTTGACCGTCAGCGGATCGCTGTTCTCAAAAGCGAAGACCGTCTTGTGTTCGGCGCCGTGGTACTGGTAGACGCGGCGAATGTCGGGCAGCAGCGAGATACCCCAGATGAACAGCAGGAACAGGCTGATGCGAATGCCGCCGTCGACGACATTGAACAGAATCTGATTGCCGAAGGCCGGATAGTGGTTCTTCAGCTTGGTGGCCGCCAGCAGCGGCAGAAACTTGTACATGAAGATGAAGAAGCCAAGCGAAAGAATGACGTTGATGGTCAGAGCCCAGGTGCTGACCTCGGTCTTCTTTTCTTCGTCGGGCGACATCTCGCCCAGCTGCACATTGGCCGAGTACTTCAGTGCGCGAAAGCCCAGCGCCATGGCATTACCCAGCGTCATGATGCCGCGCACAAACGGCCATCCCATCCAGGGATGCTTTTCGGAGAGCTTCTCCAACGGCTCGGAATGCGTCGCCAGAGAGCCATCGGCGCGGCGGATACAGATGCCCCAAGCGTGGGGCGAGCGCATCATCACGCCTTCCAGCACGGCCTGGCCACCGACCAAGGTAGTTTCCTCCCCGCTCTCCAGAGCAGGCAAGAGTTGGACGGCAATCAGGAACTTCAGACGGCGAAGCAAGGAACGCATGCTGATTAGATGAACCTCGATGAGCTAGGACGCAATGGTACCGCAACTTAAGGGTAAGAGGTGCGACAAGCGAGTGTCAATTGGGCAAAAGGCGTAGGGCGACGCGGGCTTGAGGTCCGCTCTATCAAGCAACGAGCCGCAGGTCGCGGCGTGAGGGGGAGCAAATGTCCGATGGCCCGGACTGGGGCTTTGCTCACAAATCACGCCTCTGCTGCGGCACGGTCAAAGCCGTAACCTGTGAGTTACGGCTGAGCTCGATCCTTCCTCAATCCGGCGCCAGCCACCTCAGCGTATTCCGAAGCGCATTCCGACGGCAGCAGCACCGTATCGATGACATGCACGACTCCGTTTGCCGCCGGCAGCTCCGGCCTGGTGACCATGCCATCGTTCACCAGTAAGGCTCCATCGCGGGTTCGAATCGACAGCGTCTGGCCATGCAGAGTTTTAGCCGACGTGAGCCGCATCCCCCTGATCGCGGTCACGTCGGCTGGTACAACGTGGTACAGCAAAATCGCCTTCAGCCGGTCGGCGTGCTCCGGGCGAAAGAGAGACTCGAGCATACCGGGAGGCAACGCGCGAAACGCCTCATCGGAAGGCGCGAACAGAGTAAACGGGCCGGTATTCTTCAGGAGGTAGGCCAGGTCAGCCGTCTCCGCGGCGGCGACCAGTGTATTCAGGCTTCCGCAATCCATCGCCGCATCGACGATGTCGCGCCGTATCGCGAGCGCCGTCGCAGCCGTGCCGCACGCGTTTCCAAAACTCGATCCCCAACCTGACGGCTTCAACTTAAATCCTTTTTTCTTCCGGCACTCTTGCGTCTTGTCTCTGACTTGCATCTTTACTATAAAGAAAATCGATTGTCCTGACAGGCACATGGCCAGACAGAACTCAGGTGTTGTAACTGACAGGAAAAAATCAGAGCTGCTGGTTGACTGACAGGAAAAGAGGCGCAGATGCTAAACCGGACGATCATCGAAGGGCTGGAACCGTATCGCGTGGGAGAAAAAATTCGCACCCTGCGCCTGCGCAAGAGTATGGGACTGGTGGAACTGGGCAAACATACCGGCCTGTCGCCCGCGATGCTTTCGAAGCTGGAGCGCGGGAAGTTGTTCCCAACACTGCCCACGTTGCTGCGCATCGCGCTGGTCTTCGGTGTTGGCCTGGAGCACTTCTTCACCGACGAGCGCAAGCGTCACATGGTGGGCATCGTGCGCAAGAAGGAGCGGCTGCGCTTTCCGGAAACGCCAAGCGGCGGACCAGTCTCCTACAACTTCGAGAGCCTTGACTTCAAATCCACCGAGCGCAAGCTGAACGGTTTCTACGCGGAGTTCGAGCCGTTGCCGCCGGAGAAGCTGCGCATGCATCAGCACCCGGGCATCGAGTTGCTCTATCTCATCGCGGGAAAGCTGGAGATCGTCATCGGCTCAGAGCCGTACCAGCTGTCGGCGGGCGATGCCATCTACTTCGACTCAGCCGTGCGCCACGGCTATCGCCGGCTGAGCAAGTCGCCATGTTCGGGAGTGGTGATGACGGCGTAAGCGGGAGACCGGAATGGTCTCCCCGGAGCTAGATCTTAGTGTGAGCGCTATTTCGGTTCCGGCGTGCTCTTGTAGACGGTGACCACGGGACGCCGCGCGTACACGCTGCCGTTCTCGACCGTGTAGTAGTAATAAGGCCGGCCTTCGTAAGTGATCGTCTTGCATTCGTACTTGGCGGCTTGAGCGGCTGTTAGCCCGCAATTCACCGGATCGGTCTTCAGCGCCTGCGGCCAATCCGTCGGCTTGAGTTTGAAGACGTGATATTCGTAGTCACCCTTCTTCTGCCATTTGTCGATGCTGGGGACGTCCTGCGCGAAGGCTACGAAACTCGAGGACAGAGAAGCCACGGCAAGCAGCAGAATACGGCTGATGATTCGACGGTCGTTCATAGAACCCCCTGACTTGTATGCCAGCAGATGCCGTACTGGGCGCGGCTGTGCGTCAGTCAGTTTCACTTGAACGGCGGCAGTGCGCAAGGCTTAAAAGTGGCGGGCGCAGGCGATTGCCACCACGCAGGGCTAGCGCGTGGCAGCGGGCGCAGCCGGAGGGAGTGAGGTTACTCGAATTGCTGCTGCCGCAGGCGCAACCTGATTACTTGCGATCGCCGGCTCCAGATCCAGCAAGAGGATTCTGCTGTCTGAATGATAAGCCTCGCCGGACGCGGTATTGGCTTCGAAGACCGGGCTGACAGAACGCAGGTATTCCTGGCTGCTGACCGATGCGGTTTGCGTCAGGTCGCCTCCGATGAAGTCGCGTTCGGCATCCACCTGGGGATCGATGCGGTGATTGATCAGCCGACCGTTCTTGGCGATTTCAATAGCGACATCGTGAGTAGCGGAGCCGACCCAAATGGGCGTTCCATTCTGGGTGTAGCTTGTCTTCCAAATTCGAAGATGATGACGGCGGGAGACGACCGCCTGGGGATCGGGCAGGGCATACGAATAGTCCTGCACTCTGCCGAACAGATAGAACCTTGCCATCGGGACGTGGGCGTCTCCGGTGCCGCGCTGAATCAGGTGCCACACCAGGATCGGATTCCACTTGTCGGTTTGTACCCAGCCGGCGCGTTGAAACGCATCCTGCAATTCCTGCTGTTGCGCCACGAAGATCAGGTTCACCATGTCGCCTTCGCGGCCCTCGCCACTGAAAACCCGGGGCGGCAGATAGTCCATCATCTGCGCCAGGTTCGAGGTGGAATCCGTCGAGCGCGACAGCCCGGCAACATCCACCGAAGCCGGACCCTCAACTTGCGCGGTGATCTCGGTAGTTTTGACTACGGTGCTTTCCCTTCCACGGGTCAAAAGAAAAACCGGAGTGGCGGGCAGGAAGATAATCGCCGTGGCAATCATCGCTCCCGCCATCAGCTTGGTGCGGGAGCCGCCCTTGACCACTTTGCCGCCGCGCAACTGCAGAGTGCTGCCGTTAGCCAGTCCCACGGAATCCAGTCGCAGGGAAATCTTTGCACCGACGCCAAGAAATCGCTTGCCTTTAACTTGGGTGACGGTGCCGCGCGCCATCGTTCCCGCCGGAACCAGCGTGTACCCGGCCAGGTTCACATCTTTCACGACGATAAAATTGAGATGGTCTCCGCTGTGGGCGTGATTCGACGAAATGCTATCGACCAGACGAAGCTCTATGGGAGTGCCGTCAGGAATGGTCAGTTCGGCGGGCGGGCTTCCGGCCTGTTGAGCGGAAACCAGCGCGGTAAGCAACACAACGAGCAGAAGGTATGCTGGTATCGTGCGTGTGGCGACGTTGGGCAAAGGAGCCGTCCTCTCTGGAAGCGTCACCATGAACCCGTGACGGCCAACGTCGTAGTACGCGATGGCAGGTGAATAAGCAATGATAGCGCATGTGCCGCAATTGCAGTGTGCAATTTTGCACATAACACGGTTACAAAGCTGAAAGAAATCAACTTGGCATTCATGAAGTGTGAGATGCGTTGAGCCGATCGGACTGTAGCATCTGCTCGCTGGGGTTTACGACGCATCCACTTTCGCTGCAAATTTATGCAACGACTGGCTGAGCTGTGCGAGCGCCTTGCCGCCACCACCAAAAAGACCGAGAAGGTCACCATGGTTGCCGAGTATCTGCTCGCGCGCGAGGTCAGCGATGCGGCCATCTCGGCGGTGTTTCTATCGGGAGGCGCGTTTCCGGCGTTCGATGAGCGCACGTTGCAGATCGGCGGATCGCTACTATGGAAACTGGTGGAGCATCTGGTCGCCCCTCGCCGGCCAAGGTCGGCACGGCACAAGGATCCAGCAGGCGGTGACGACACGCCTGAAAGCGTGCCCTTTCAAGGAAAAGGGGCGGCGCTGACCGAAGCCTATCGCAAGCGCGGCGACCTGGGCGCAGCGGCTTTCGACCTACTGGTGAAGACTGCTCCGCCGGCTTCGACCATCAAGCTGCAGCAGGTGCGCGCGACCTTCGACCAGATTGCCGCGACCCGAACTGCTGCGGCCAAAGCCGCCGTACTGGAAACCCTGCTGGAGCGCTCGACCGCGCTCGAAGCCAAGTACATCCTGAAGGTCATCACCGGCGAGCTGCGCATCGGACTGAAGGAAAGCCTGGTGGAAGAGGCGATCGCCAAAGCCTATAACGAGCCGCCGGCATCGGTGCAGCGGGTCAACATGCTGCTGGGCGATATCGGCGAGACCCTTACGCTGTCTGCCGAGCATCGCCTGGGCGAGGCGCGCATGCGGCTGTTTCATCCCATCGGCTTCATGCTGGCCAGCCCCGCTGAAAACGCGGAAGAAGCGTTTCAGTACTTCGAGCACGCGCAGGTTGAGGACAAGTATGACGGCATTCGCGCGCAGGCGCATTGCGGCGCGCGGCAGGCGCGGCTGTTCTCGCGCACCCTGGACGAAGTAACGGCGTCGTTTCCCGAGCTTCCCGGGCCGCTGAGCGGCTTCAACGAAGAGGTCATCCTCGACGGCGAGATCGTCGCCTGGCGGCACAACGAAGACGGCGGACACGCGATGCCCTTCGGCGAGATTCAGAAGCGACTGGGACGCAAGCAGGTGAGCCCGAAGCTCATCGCCGAGGTACCGGTCGCCTACGTAGTCTTCGACGTGATCTACGCGGGCGGCGAACTCACGCTCGACAAACCGCTCAGCGAACGCGCGCAGATTCTCGACCGCATTTTTGCCGGCGCCGAGCGCGTGGCGCCGCGGCCGGTGATCAACTCGCAGGGCACTCTGATGTTCGAGCCGGAGATCGAAGAGCAACCGGCGTCGGGCTGGGTGTTACGCGCGCCCTCGATGCGTGCCGACTCAGTCGACCAGCTCGAACAGTATTTCGAGGCCGCGATGGCGCGCGGCAACGAGGGCCTGATGATCAAGGACATTGCCTCGCCGTATATGCCCGGTCGGCGCGGGCGCTGGTGGCTCAAGCTAAAGCGCGAGCTGGCGACGCTCGATGTGGTGGTGACGGCGGCCGAGTTCGGGCACGGCAAGCGAATTCATGTGCTCAGCGACTACACGTTTGCGGTGCGCAAGGGCGAGGAGTTGGTCAATATCGGCAAAGCGTACTCAGGGCTGACGGACAAGGAAATTGCCGGGCTGACCGAGTGGTTTCTGGTGCACACCACTGCCGATCACGGGCACCTACGAGAGGTAGAACCGGAGATTGTGCTGGAGGTGGCATTCAACGCCATCATGCGGAGCGACCGCCACGACAGCGGCTACGCGCTGCGCTTTCCACGCATCGTGCGCGTTCGTGAAGACAAACTGCCGAAAGATATCGACACGGTGGAAGCGGTTGAGAAGATCTATAAGCGGCAGCACGGGCGGTAGGCGTTGGCCTGAACTTTCGCCGCCGCCCGCCGTCAGCCGTTGACGACGCGGAGTGAGTGAGCGGCGTCGTTGCCGAAGGCCGGAACCATCATCCCTAACAGTTTGCGCATGTCGTCGAAGTTGTAGTCCAGGCGCGACTCGGAACGGCTGGCGACCACCTGGTCGCGAAGCAGTCCTTCGGCCATGCCCAGGAAGCCGGCGCGCAGCGCTTCAAGGTTGACGTCGGCGCGGATCTGGTTGCGGTCGCGCATCTCGTTCAACAGCGCGCCCACCAGGTCGGAGAACTGGCGATACCCACGGCTCATCACCACGTCGCGATTGTCTTTGCGGACGCGGCAGGCCTCCAGGGTTACCAGCTCTTTCAGTTCGGCGTCGTTTTCCAGCTCGATAATCATCGCTTCCAGCGCGGCGACCAGCCGGTCGGCCAGGGAGCCGTTGGCTTGCGACGCCTCGACTCGCTTGATGATTTTTCCCCAACCATAATCCAGGATCGCCGCCAGCAATCCCTGCTTACTGCCGAAATGCTTCATGAGCTGCGACTCGCTGGTGCCCGCCTCGCGGGCGATGGCCACGGTGCTGGTGTTCTCGTAGCCGTTGCGGGCGAACAGGCGCTTGCCGGCAAACAGGATGCGGTCGCGCGAAGAGGTGGGAGTCATGGGAGTGTAGTTCGCGGGTTCGATCGTCGTCTCTGGCATAGTCTTGTCCGTCAATAGCAAACCCCGATGTTTCAGTGAAGTTGCGGAACCTGGAAGAAACCCGCGGAAAGCGAAAAATATGGCCGAATTAGGCCACTTACACACCGAGAGCCAGGCATTTCCGCCGCCGTGTCGGGATTACGTCATCCTGCTGTTGCCCACGTAGGTACATTTACCGGGAGCGGCGTTCCCTGCCAGAATTTCCTCGTTATAATCCGGCC
This sequence comes from Verrucomicrobiia bacterium, assembly GCA_035482295.1. GTDB lineage: Bacteria > Acidobacteriota > Terriglobia > Terriglobales > Acidobacteriaceae > Bog-257. The sequence goes on along the minus strand of DATHQX010000157.1, from coordinate 4,262 downwards.
CATGAGGAAGCTTTTGCCGCTGCTGCTCGTCGGGATGGTGTTGGTTTCGGCGCCGGCTTTTGCCAAGTCCCATCATCATCACCACAACCATCATCACTCTGGCCATCATCATTCGCAGCACACCAGCTAGTCCGGTTACCGCGTAGGTGATGTCAGGTTCCGTGCCGGGGCATGTCGATGGCGTGTCCTGGCGCACCCCACCACTTCTCCCTTAGGTCTGCATTACACTGGAGCAGCTATGTATTCCTCCGCTCCTGAGACCGAACGCGACTCCGCCCAGCGAACCACCCCCGCCATTGATCTGCGCAGCGACACCGTAACCAAGCCCTCGCCGGAGATGCGCCGCGCCATGTTTGAAGCCGAGGTGGGCGACGACGTCTACGCCGAAGACCCGACCATCAACCGGCTGGAAAAGCGCGCGGCGGAGATCTTCGGCCGCGAGGCGGCGATCTTCGTGCCCAGCGGCACCATGGGCAACCAGATCGCGGTCAAGCTGCACACGCAACATGGGCAGGAGGTCATCTGCGAGGAGCGCGGCCACGTCTTCAACTACGAGATGGCGATGATGGCGCAGTTCTCCGGCGTAGTACCGCGGACGGTGTGGGCAGAGGATGGCATCCTCACCTGGAAGCACGTCGAGTCGAAGCTGAAGGGCAAGAGCTACCACGCGGCCAAAACCGGCCTGGTCTCGCTGGAGAACACGCACAACATGGCGGGCGGCACGATTACGCCGCCGGAAATTTTCGATGACGTCTGCGATAAGACTCATTCCGCCGGATTGCCGGTCCACCTCGATGGCGCGCGCGTCTTCAACGCATCGGTGGCGCTGGGACTACCGGTGGCGAAACTGACGGGGAAGGCCGACACCGTGATGTTCTGCCTCTCGAAGGGGCTGGGCGCGCCAGTGGGCTCGATGCTGGTCGGCTCGGGTGAGCTGATCGATCGCGGACGCATCGTTCGCAAGGCGCTGGGCGGAGGCATGCGGCAGGCAGGATTTCTCGCGGCTGCCGGGCTCATGGCCTTGGAGCAGGGGCCGCAAAAGCTCAAGCAGGACCATGCCAACGCGAAGTTTCTCGCCGAAGGATTGGCGCAGATTCCAGGCATTAAGATTGACCCCGCCAAGGTGCAGACGAACATCCTGATCTGCGATATTTCCGGCACGGGCATGACTTCCGGCGAGCTCTCGCAGAGGCTGGCCGCCAAGAATGTGCTGGCGAACGGCGTTGGGCCGCAGCTCATCCGCTTCGTCACTCATCTCGACGTCAGCCGCGACCAGTGCGCCGAAGCGCTGGAGGTCATCCGGTCCGTCTTCCGCGGCAAAGCCTAGCCATTACGCCGACGAAGGCTCAACGGCCGACCCTCAGACCCAGCGTCTCGTAACGCTTTCGTGGCGCTTTGTCTACAAAAAATGGGAAGCTCGTCCGAGCATAACTACGCGATTCGGGAATTCCGAAGCCGGAATCCGATAGTCCCTCCCCAATTCACAATACTTTAAGCCGTGTAACAGTTTGGCGACCCGAATGCGATAAGGCAGCCCAATTCTGTACGCGTTTTTTCTGGATCAGGGTGAATCGCTGTGCCAACTAGCGGAGTGATTGGCGTAGCGCCACATTTGCAATTTCGTCTGCCGGATTTGCTCCGGCTTCTGCCGACTCGGCCCAATCTCGTCTGCGCAATTCCAGGCACATGCACTTTCAGTAAAGCCTCGCGGCTAGCCGTCCGCGCGGTGATTTTGCTGTAGCCAAAGCTGTCCTTCCCGACCCGGATCTTCCTTTCGCAGGGAGGTTCGATCTCTGTGGGGCGAAACCGGCAGACGCCCGTCTGCCGCTCACGATAAGGAGAAGGTGCATGCAGACCCGACAGGCTCTTCGTAAACAATGGCTGCTCCCTCTGATGGCAACGTTAGCGATTCTTCTCCTGTTGCCTTCCGTTTTTTGGGGACAATCTACGACTTCCACCGGCAACATCAACGGTCTGGTAACCGATAGCAGCGATGCCGCTGTTCCCGGAGCTAAAGTCACCATCACGCACGTCGATACCGGCGTGGCGACGGACGTGATGACCAACGGCAGCGGCTTCTACAACTCCGGCTCCATCGCTCCCGGAACCTACCTGGTGAAAGTCGTGGCCAAGGGATTCGAGACGACCCAGACGCAGGTGCTGGTCAAGATCGCCAACAACACTGCGGTCAACTTCAAGCTGAAGATCGGCTCCGAATCAACCACCGTTAATGTCGAGGCCAGCGCGATCGCCGTCAACACCGAAACCACCTCGGTGGAAGGCGTGCTGACGGCCAACCAGATTGAGAGCCTGCCGGTAAACGGGCGCAACTTCCTGGACCTGGCCCAGCTTGAGCCGGGTGTGCAGATTCAGGACGGCACTAACTTCGATCCAACCAAGATCGGCTACCAGTCGGTCTCTATCGGCGGGCGTTTCGGACGCACGGCCCGCATTCAGGTGGACGGCACCGACATCTCCGATGAGACCGTGGGCACAACCACGGGCAACATCTCGTCCAGCGCCATTCAGGAATTTCAGATCACGCAGTCGACGATGGACCTGTCCAACGACCTGAGTTCATCGGGCGTGGTGAACGTGTCGACCAAGTCGGGCACCAACTCCATCCACGGCAGCGGCTACGAGTACTACCGCAGCAGCAACATCGACGCCTCACTGCCCAAGCCGGCAGGAGACCCCGATCCCAACTACCACCGCAACCAGTACGGCGGCACGTTGGGCGGCGCCTTCATCCAGGACAAGCTGTTCTACTTCGCCGAAGGCGATGCGACCTACCAGGATCTGTTCAGCCCGGTGGTCTATGCCGCGCCCTTCCAGAATTTCGGCGGCGGTTTCGCTGCGCCGTACAAAAATCCGAACTTCCTCGGACGCCTCGACTATGTGGCGCCGCACAACGTGAAGCTGTTCTTCCGCTACAGCTATTCGCAGATCCAGGCTGATGGAACGTTCTTCTCTGACAGCTTGCAGGTCTACCAGTCGAAGAATTATTCGCGCAACTACGTGGGCGGCGCCGATTTCACTACCGGCTCATGGACGCACAGCCTGCGCTTCAGCTACCTGAAATTTCAGAACGAGATTGTCGACGGCACGATTGGCAGCGGCCTGCCGCTTTCAAACTTCCCCGGCAACGGTCAGTTCCTGAACATCAACGTAGTGAACGGGCCTTCGACGGGTCCAAACCTGCTGGCTCCGCAGAGCACGCCGCAGAGCGATAAGCAGTTCAAGTACGACGGCTCGAAGACGGTGGGCAAACACATCCTGCGCTACGGGGTGGACTTCAACCACATCCAGGGCGGGGGCTTCGCCAGCTTCTTCAAACTGGCCCCGCAGATTGTGACCAACCAAAACGAATTTTCGAGTGTATCGAGCTACAACGGCATCGCCAATCCTTGCGGTGTCACGAACGGTACTCCCAATCCCTGTACCGATTTCCAGCTTGCCGCGCTGGGCCCGTATGCGGGTGGCGCCAGCAATCCGTTGAACTACCCGGTCGAGTCGGTGGTGCTCGGCAACGGACAGGGCTTTTCAACTCTGCAGCCGGCCTTCGGTTTTCCGGCCGGCGGACTGGGGCCTGACAATCGTCTCGGCCTCTACATCGCCGATACCTGGAAGCTGCTCCCCAACTTCACCGTCAACCTGGGTTTGCGGTATGACCGAGACACCGGGCGAACCGATAGCGATCTGCCTGCCCAGACCTATCTCGATAACCTGATCCCAAGCTGGCCCAACCTCGGAAATCCGATTCCGAATCCGAATCTCAACTTTGGGCCATCACTCGGCATCGCCTGGGATCCGACAAATAGCGGCAAGATGGTCATTCGCGCAGGTATCGGCCTGTACTACGAGAACGTCATCTGGAACAACGTGCTGTTTGACCGCCCGCTACGTTTACCCAATGGCGCATTTCTGCAGACGCCAACCGTGTGCGACAGCGGCAACCCGCAACCGATACCCGGCGTGAATCTCGCATCGACGGCAGCGGAGTGCGGTACTCCTGGTACGCCGATCCCCATTGGCGTGGCGGGTACGGCCATCACCAACTTGCAATCGCAGTATCAGGCGCTGTCGCCGTTCACCCTTACCAATCCCAATCCCAACTACCTGCAGAACTTCGTGACGGGAGGCGTGAACTTCCCACTTGGATTGTTCGCTCCTGACTACAAGACGCCGCGTTCGACGCAGATTAACGTCGGCCTGCAGCGCGAGCTGTCTCCCGGCGTGGTATTGAGCGTGGACTATGTCCG
>DATHQX010000156.1:0-23245 GCA_035482295.1 Verrucomicrobiia bacterium | reverse complement strand
GGGCTGGAGTTGCTGAAGGCGTGATTATGAAAATTGGTGGCTGGAGAACACGCTCTGTGTTCGAAGGTTACGCAATCGTTTCACAGACGGACATAGCGGAGGCGATGCAGAAACTGGAGGTCCAGAGACTTGGGCATACTGTGGGCATAGCCAAGGAGGACGCAGCCGAAGTCTCTGAAAAGGAGGAAGCCGTTAAGAACATGACTTAATCGACTTTAGATGGTGCCGGGAGGGGGGGTCGAACCCCCATGACCCGAAGGTCGGCGGATTTTGAGTCCGCTGCGTCTGCCAGTTCCGCCATCCCGGCTTTGGAAGGCTCTTCACCAGATTAGTGGAGCGTTTCCGGCTTTGCAACCGGCAGCTCACGCGACGCATTTGCCCCTCTCTGCCCTTCAGCTTTGATAAGCACGGCTTGCTCGATGGCAACTTAATTGGTCTCGTTTTGGGAGGCGACCGGGATGATCGACTACAACTCTCTCGGAGGTCAGCCGATCAACGCCGTGGTCAGCGGCAATTACTCCATCAGTACCACTGGCTTGAACTTAATCACCTTCCAAGGTCAATCGTGGGGGCCCACGACCTTCGCCTTTGTTCTCGATCCCAGCGGTAACGGCAGAATCATCGAGTATGACGACACCACCGGCCAAGGCAGCCGCGGCTCGGGCGCATTGCGCAAAGCGACTTCCAGTGCATTCTCGCCAGGCGCGTTCAACGGCGGCTGGCTCTTGGGCACCTCCGGCTCCGACCACGGAACACGCGACATTCAGGCTGGGTTCCGGACAGCAAAATACCAATATCCTACATTGTGGGATACACCATAAACCAGTCCGGGCAGCCCTCTCTGCTTCGGACTATCGATTTCGCGACACGAATCCGTCAGTACACCCTCGCAGTATGAATATTCGTTGAAGAGTGCGAAAATAGGTCTATTCAGCCTCTCCCGTCGATAGGCAAAGCCGATGAGCGGCTTTACAATAAACGTCGATTCCCGTGGCTAAACGTCCTATGAGCACAGCACCGAAACCAGCCCCTGTTAAGGGTAGACGCACGTCTGCCCGTGTAACCCCCCCTTCGGAACGGCGAAACGGCAACCATGCGCAGCCACTTCGAGAGCTCGATGACCCCTCGCTGTACATTAATCGCGAGCTGAGTCTAGTCGACTTTCAGCGGCGCGTATTGGAAGAGGCGCAAGATCCGCGAAATCCGGTGCTGGACCGCCTGATGTTCCTGTCGTTCGTCGGCTCTAACATCGACGAGTTCTTCATGGTGCGGGTTGCCGGCCTGAAGCGCCAGAGCGAAAAAGGTGTGGTGGAAACTACTCCCGATGGCATGACTCCAGCGGAGCAACTGCGCGCCATCCGCGCCTCGGTCATTCGCCTGTTCCGCAGCGCGCACGAGTGCTGGACCAAGGAACTGGTTCCCGCGCTGCACAATGCCGGCATTCACATTCTCAACTTTTCCGAACTGAGCGAAGAGCAGCGGGCGGTAGCCAACTCTTACTTCCAGGAAACCGTCTTCCCTACCCTCACGCCGCTGGCGTTCGATCCGGGACGGCCTTTTCCTCATATCTCGAATTTGAGCCTGAATCTCGCCGTCATGCTGCGCGGACGCGAAGATGAGGAGCATTTCGCCCGTGTCAAAATTCCCGACACGCTTCCGCAGCTTGTCCCACTGAGTGGGACAGCGAAGTCTAAGAGCCGCACCAAAACCATGGTGAAAGAGCAGTCGTTCGTGTGGCTGGAGCAGCTGGTCATCGCCAACCTCGGCGACCTGTTCCCGGGCATGACGATTCTGGAAGCGCATCCCTTCCACATCACACGCGATGCCGACAGCGAGATTCAGGATCTGGAAGCCGGCGATCTACTGGAGTCGGTGGAAGAAGGGGTGTGGCAGCGGCGCTTTGCCGATGTGGTGCGCGTGGAAATTGACGAAGGCATGCCGGCGCCGATAATGGATATCCTGATCAAGAATCTGGAGCTCGACCGCGAGGACATCTATCGGGTTAGCGGCGGGCCGTTGTCGCTGGTACGGGTACGCAACCTGACCAAGATCGACCGCCCGGACCTGAAGTTCCCGCCGTTTGTGCCTGCGATGCCGGCGGCGCTGATGAAAGACGGTGAGGAGATCGAAGACATCTTCTCCGCCATCCAGCATGGCGACATTCTGCTCCATCATCCGTTCGATTCTTTCCAACCCGTCGTCGGCCTGGTGCAGAAGGCAGCGCGCGATCCCAACGTCCTGGCCATCAAGGTCACGCTGTATCGCGTGGGACGCAACGCTCCCATCGTCGACGCTTTGCTGGAAGCCGTGGAGAACGGCAAGCAGGTCGCGGTGCTGCTGGAGCTGAAGGCGCGCTTCGACGAAGAGAGCAACATCGAGTGGGCGCGCAAGCTGGAAGAATACGGCGTGCACGTGGTGTATGGCCTGATGGGACTGAAGGTCCACGCCAAGACGCTGCTGATCGTGCGTAAGGAAGGGGACATCATCCGCCGTTACGCGCATCTTTCCACCGGCAACTACAACAGCGTGACCGCGCAGCTTTACACCGATATCGGGCTGATGACCTGCGACCCGCAGATTGGCGCCGATTGCACAGACCTGTTCAATTTCCTGACGGGATATTCAGCCAAGAGCTCCTACCGCAAGCTGCTGGTCTCGCCGGTGACGCTGCGCAAGGGCATCGAGATGCTCATCCAACGCGAAATCGAGCACCAGAAGAACGGGCGCGGGGGGCACATCATCTTCAAGATGAATGCACTCGTCGACAAGAAGATGATCGAGCTGCTCTATCAGGCGTCGCAGGCCGGCGTGAAGGTGCAGCTGCTGGTACGCGGCATTTGCTGTCTGATTCCCGGTATTCCGGGCATCAGCGAGAACATCACAGTCACCAGTATTGTCGGCCGTTTCCTGGAGCATAGCCGCATTTTCTACTACCACAATGGCGGGGATGAAGAGGTGTACCTGGGTAGCGCTGACCTGATGCCGCGCAACCTGAATCGCCGCGTCGAAGTCGACTTTCCGGTGCAGGACAAGGAACTGATCCGCAATGTGCGTGACGAGATCCTTGGCCACAACCTGAAGGAACAGGCGAAGGCTCGCCACATGACGTCAGATGGCAAGTACGTTCGCGATCCGAATTACGACAAGAAAAACGCGTTCAACAGCCAGGAGTTCTTCCTGGCGCGAGCGGCCAAGCGGCAGGGCAAGTAACTTCGCCACAGAGGCTCGAGAACACGGAGTTGTTGCAGTTCTGAGTTCTCCGGACGCGTAGGTTTTGGCGTTGGCAATGCCAGAACGATAAGCCAGGTTCCGGGTTACCATAGATTAACTTGGGTTCAACCTGGCATCCGCGCGTGCATTATCAGCCCTACCTCCGGCGTCTGCGACAAATCAAACAGAGCGCTCGCGGCACCCCTACGCAAATACGGCGGCTGAAAAGATCTCACGGCTTCCAAACGGGATTATTGCTGCTGCTGGCGTGGACGATTTCCTTTACGAACGAGCGACCGGCCGCCGCTCAGAGTTCCTCCGGCAATCAGCAGACTTACAGCCTGAGCGGCTCGGTGGTGAACTCGGCTACCGGAGAGGCCGTGCCGCACGCTCTGGTCCGCACCAATGGCACGGTGCAGCGCAATGCCTTCAGCGACCCCGACGGCCACTTCCAGTTCGACGGCATGCCGCAGTGCCAGATCACGGTGACAGCGCAAAAACCCGGCTTCGTCAGCGAGCAGGACGTCAGCCTGTCGGACTCGGGCTGGATCAACGTCGGGCCGAACAGCAACTCGGTGACAGTCAGGCTCGTTCCTCAGAGCGCAATCTATGGTCGCGTGACTGATTCTGCCGGGCTGCCGATTGAACATCTGCCATTGCGTTTGACCGCGCGCAGTCTGCGCGAAGGCCGCAGACGCTGGGAGCCGCGCGGCATGACCGAAACCGACGAGGACGGCCATTTTCGCTTTCCTGGACTGATGCCGGGAACGTACTACCTGGCCGCCGGTCCGCGCCAGGGTGAAATGGAGTTGCTGCGGGAGGGACAGCGGCCTAAGACCGGATTTCCGCACGTGTACTATCCCGGCGTACCCGATCTGGCGTCGGCATCGCCGATTCAACTCGCGCCCGGGCTTCAGACCGAGACCGACATGTCGCTGAGCGCGGTGCCGCTCTACCAGGTTACGGGTGTGATCAGCGGCCATCAGGCTGATCAGGGCGTTGGCTTTCAGGTGCTGACGCCGTCGGGCGACGAACTATCCTTGCCCACGAACTTCAACATGGAGACTGGCGTCTTCAACCTCGAAGATGTCCCCGGAGGCAACTACATTTTGCGCGCATTGTCGCAGTCGAACCTGCAGTCTCTGCGCGCGGAGATGAAGATCAACGTCGTTTCTAATATGGAGGGCGTGCGGCTGACCTTGTCGCCGGCGGTGTCGATCCCCCTGGCGGTGCGCATCGAAGCTCACGCCTCGACCGGATCGAATTCTGGTCCGGTCAATCCGCAGCGCCCGCCGCTCACGGCTCATCTTATGCCGGCCGACATCAACGCGACCGAGGTCTTCTCGAACTACGATCAAGGATCGAACGGGCTGGCCTTGCAGAACGTGGATTTCGGCACCTACACCGTTGACTTGAAGCCGCGTCCGCCGTGGTATGTGCAGTCGGCCATGTACGGGCAGACGAATGTTCTGTATGACGACATTTCCGTTTCACCCGGCCAGAGCTATTCGCTGGATGTAGTGTTGCGCGACGACAGCGCGAGCATCTCCGGCACCCTCAAGGCGCAGAACGGCACGCCCCAACGCGCGACGATTGTCGTGCTGCCGCAACCGTCGTCAAAGGTTGAGCCACATACGGTGCAGATTTCCGGCGACAGCAGCTTCAACGTTAGCGGCCTGGCTCCCGGAGAGTACCTGGTATTTGCCTTCGACCGCGTGGACGGAATCGAATACGCCAGCGCCGATGCGATGGATGCCTACGCTTCGCAGGCGGCGCACGTGACGCTGACCCCGAATCAGCAGGCGCAGGTGCAACTCGACCTGATTCATGCAGGAAAGGCGGACTGACACGACGTGCTGATCCGGATTACATGCACCCTGCTGGTGGCCGCCACATTAGCTGCGCAGCAACTCCCACAATCGGGGAGTTCGCCTGCCCCGGCAGCGAAGGCGGCTACTTCGTCATCGCAGCAGGACCTAAAGATCTCGGGGATTGTCGTCAACTCGCTCACCGGCCAACCGCTCGCTTCCGCCAGGGTCGCGATCTCTCGTGTCACACAGGGTGAGAGTCGAGACATCAATCAGTCAGTCAGTACCGGTCCCGACGGCCGCTTTTCGTTTTCGGGCCTCACTCGCGGCAAGTATTCGCTGATGGCGACGGCGCGCGGCTTCTCGGTACAGTTCTTCGAACATCATGATCCTTATGCCACGGCTGTTGCCGTCGGCCCCGATTTGGACAGCAGCAATCTTGTCTTCCGTTTAGAACCGGACACTTCGGTCGAAGGCATCGTGACCGATGACTTCAACGAGCCCGTCCAGTACGCAATGGTGCGGCTCTTTCAGCGGACCACGGAGGAGGGCGTACAGAAAACGCTTCCGATGAACCAGGCGCAGACCGACGATCTGGGGCACTATCACATCGGGCATCTGGAGCCGGGCACATACTACCTGGTGGTGTCGGCGCGGCCCTGGTACGCACAGAATGTCGGCTCGAAGGCGAGCGTCGGCGACTCGCGTACGGCGGCCGATCAGACTTCACTGGACGTCACCTATCCCCTGGCCTTCTACTCCGGCGCACTGGATTCGGCTGACGCGACGCCTCTGCAACTCACGCCTGGCGAGCGGGCGACGGCCGACATGTCACTGCACGCCACGCCGTCGTTGCACCTACGCATCCACACCGGCACGGCTGAGAGTCCGGCGATCGGCCGCATGATTTTCCCCCGGATTTCGCAGCGCCTCTTTGAAGGCTATGTCGACTCGGTAACCAACGCGCCGGACTCGTGGGTATCGCCGGGCGTAATCGAGATTTCAGGACTGGCGCCTGGACACTACATCATCGAAATTCCCGCCGACAGCGGACTTGGGGGAAAGGCCGCATCGCGCGGCTGGTATCGCGAGGTCGACCTATCCGGCGACACCGATGTCAACGTGTCCGACGCCGCCGGCTTTGTGAACCTGAGCGGAACGATTCTGTTTCCGGGACACGTACCGCTGCATGCAGCCGTGCTGCTCTCGAACCCTACGACGGGCGAGAGTTTCCGCAGCGACATCGATGAGCACGGAGCATTCGATTTCAAGTCCGACAATGTCAGACAAGGACGATACCAGGTTGGGCTTGAAGCAGCGTCGGGATATTCGCTGGAAAACCTGGCTGCCACTGGAGCCAAGATCTCTGGTCGCTCGATCGACATTTCCGGCAGCGGTAACGTCCGCATCAGCGGCATCGCCACCCACGGTGCCGGACAGGTGAATGGAACCGCCATGCGCGAAGGCCAGCCGTTTTCCGGCGCGATGATCGTGCTGGTGCCACAGGACGGGGCCAACAATCTGCCGCTCTTCCGCCGCGACCAGAGCGATAGCGACGGAACCTTCACCCTCACCAACGTCGTTCCCGGTCATTACACCGTCGTGGCGCTTGCCAACGGCTGGGATCTGGAATGGGCCAACCCGGTTGTGCTGCAGCCTTATCTAAAAAATGGCGAAACGGTGCAGGTCACGCCCGGCGCGAAGCTGGACGTGAAGGTGCAGGCGCAGTAGACGTCGTATCGCCGATTACGGCTTGCGTCGGTTTTCTGGTTGTAATAACGTGCCAGGTCAGATTCCTCATGCGCCTGCGTCGCAAATACCTGCTTAGCTTCTACGTTCTGATGTTTCTGGCCTGCGCGGCACTCGCCGCCGAGACTCACCCTAAACTAGCTTTCGTCCGAGACAACAACATCTTCGTGATGCAAGCCACAGGAGCGGTGAAGCGGCTCACATCGGATGGCGTGTTCAAGATCATGTTGGCGTGGTCGCCGGATGGTACGAAGCTGGCTTTTCTAGAACACGTAGACCAAAGAATAGCGCTGGACAATCTTGTTGTAATTGCTGAGGATGGCGCGCCGGTGAATCAGATTCTGATTCAGCCGATCGAGCCGAACTCACCGGGAACGGTGCGTTGGGTCGATACCTTGCAGTGGATCGGCAACGAGAAGATTGCCCTTGGCGGCAGCGTCAATCCGTCGACTTCGGAAGTCGTGATCTTCGACGTAAGAAGTGGCAAGGAAGTGGATGAGACCGACGCTGATGATGGCGAGCCGGTGTTCTCCCTGGACGGCTCGCACTTCGCCGGATATTCCGGCAGTCCTCACTTCACGCCGGAGGAAATGTGCGAGCCGGAATTCGATGTCGACAACAAGCGAATCTATCCAGCGCCTGGAGTGCGTGTTGATTTTCTGGCCGATCCGGAGTGGTCCGATGATGGAAGCAGGGTGGCGACAGTAGCGCAGAGCGAAAAGCGCGGCGAGGTCACCATCGTTCTTTGGCGTGCCGACCACGGAGTCAGCACGATTCTATTGCCTCTATCTGCCAGTTATCCTCAGGTGGAAATCTTCTGGAATTCTGACACCCTGTTTGTCAAGACGGCGGACCAAGCATGGAAGATTGGCGATTCGAAACGATTAGTAAGCGTTCCTATCGCCGAAGCGGTAAAACCGGCGCCACCGACTTGTTCTGAGCAAAAGGTGCTGGAAGGGCAGGCACGGCTGCAAGGAGCCGACGAAGTGGATTTCTGGTGTGGAGATTGCCAGCCGCCGATCCGCACAGAGAAGGTTTCTACAAACTAGCTTGGACCGTCAAACTGCACTACGGGCTATCGACCTAGCGGTGTAGGTGAAGCAGCTAGACGCGTGGTTGAGGCGTCGGAGCGGATTGCGTCGCGCGAAAACCTCTCCAGACAAGTAGCAGCAAGATAGCGAAACTGACAGTTAGTAGCACCAGCGGCCTCAACAAGAATGCGCCGACCGGCCCGAGAATACGCTGAAGCAGATCAAAGTAAACCAGAACGCCGCCGACTCCCACAGCTCCCAAGAGAGTCGCTTCAGCTCCTAGTTGACTGAGAGTGAGGGGATTTTTCACTTTGGAACGACGAAAAATCGCCAAAGAAAATCGCATAAAAGATTGCGCTGAAATAATCCCCCCGCGAAACATCAAAACTGTAAAACCAAATCAGCGCGAGTACCTCTGGGTTGCGGAATGGCCATTGTGTTTGCGCTGCCCGCCACCGAAAAACAGCAGACGACAAAAGCCCGAGAAGGGCGAAAATGGCCCATCCAAGCATGAGTAGCGCGACCGCAAGCGACATGTTGGTGAAGAAGGAGTGCACGTGGGACAAGCGCATTCTAGCAAGCTGGAGGCTCCGCGCCCTTGGCACTCCCGACTTAGGAGTGCCAATCTTGACACCCGCCTCTCTGGTTCCTAGAATAATCATGTCGGATTGTATCTTGTTGGCGATATAAACTATTGCCGTAGAGCAACTTACAATCCTAGAGCAAAGGACCATGGGCTCACCTCCGGGCATCGGCAAACGAGAACGCGAAATCCTGACCGCCATCGTGGAGACTTACATCTCCACGGGCGAGCCGGTTGGGTCACGCACGCTGGCGCGCAATAACCGCGAGAGCCTGAGTGCCGCCTCCATTCGCAACGTGATGGCCGATCTGGCTGACGCGGGTTTTCTGGAGCAGCCGCACACCTCAGCAGGACGCGTGCCCACGGCACAGGCCTATCGTTTTTATGTGAAGCAGTTGACTGGCGAAGCGCGGCTGTCGCCCGCCGACGAGAGCCTGATCCAGGGCAGCCTGCAAGGTACGCAGGATTTGCAGGAGTTTATGGAGCGCTCGTCGCACGTGCTGTCGCTGATCTCGCGCGGCGTGGGGGTGACGGTGAGTGCCGCTCCCGCGCAGCGCAACGCCTTGGAGCACGTATATTTTCAACGCCTGGCCGATAAAAAAGTTCTCGCCGTGCTGGTCACGCGCAGCGGACTGGTTCGCGACCGCGTATTGCGGTTGGGCGAGGATCTTTCCATCGGCGACCTGGAAGCGGCGGCGGCCTACATCAATCAGAACTTCCGCGGCTGGGAGATGGAGTCGCTGCGCAACGAAATCGCCAAGCGCCTGCAGCAGGAGCGCAGCGAATACGATCGGCTGCGGGCTTCGGTAGAGCAGCTTTGCGCGCAAGGTGCGCTGGCCACGGAGAGCTCGCAAACGGTGTACGTGGAAGGTGCCGCGAACCTGGTCATCACCGAGCAGGATAAGGAGCGCCTGAGCCAGTTGCTGGCAACGCTGGAAGAGAAGCAGCGGGTGGTTGATCTGCTGTCGGCCTACCTGGACACGCGCCAGGAGGCAGTCCGCGTCGTTGTGGGTCTGGAAGACGCCATGCCGCATCTAAATAACTTCGTACTGATTGGAACGCCTGCGCGTGTGGGCGACGAGGTGATGGGATCGCTGGCAGTTATTGGCCCGACCCGCATGGACTATGAGCACACCATCACCGCTGTGTCGTACATTGCGCGCATGTTCGACCATCTGTGGAACGAGTCGACAGAGTAGGGAGAGCGGCCCTTTGGCGTCGCGTCAGCGACTGTCTTCCGTCTGGATCAGAGCTTTAGCCCGGACATTGGAAATCAACAGTTCTAGCTGAAAGTCCGCACCACTCAGGAAGACAAGCTATATGGCATTCAAAAAGACAAATGGAAACTCCGATGCGGAGTTGGACGTAGATCGCGAGCTGCCGGTCGAGGGAACCGACGAGGGTTCGGCCGCGGCGGATAAGTCGGTGGCCGATCTGCAGGCCGAGTTGGAGAAGGCGCAGACTGAGCGCGCCGCTTTCCTCGATCGTGCGGCCCGACTGCAGGCCGAGTTCGACAACTTCCGTAAGCGTAACGCCAAGGAACAGCAGGATTATCGCGACTACGCGCTGGCTGACGCGCTGAAGTCGTTGCTGCCCATCCTTGACAGCCTGGACCGCGCGCTCAAGACCGACGCCGCATCGCTGAAGGATTTTCACGACGGCATCGAACTCATCGACAAGCAATTTCACGACGCGCTGGCGAAGCTGGGTGTTCAGCCCATCCCAGCCGAGGGTGAAGTGTTCGATCCGAACCTGCATCAGGCGATCCAGATGGTCGACACCGACGAGGCTGAGGATAATCACGTGATCGACGAGTTGCAGCGTGGCTACAAATTGAAAGAGCGGCTGCTGCGGCCGGCGATGGTGCGCGTGGCGCGGAATTCGAAAGCGGGATGAAGTCTTCGCCTGGCATTGGCGTCTAAAGGTTTTGAGAGGACACGGCTTTGGCTGTGCCGCACACTTCGATAATTGGGGCCTTAGGCTCCCGCAATGTAAATGAGGTAGTGTTCTGGCTACAACAGTGAAACGTGACTACTACGAAGTTCTAAGCGTCTCGCGCACCGCCAACGATCAGGAGATCAAGAGCGCATATCGCAAGCTCGCCTTGCAGTACCATCCTGACCGCAATCCGGATAATCCCGAGGCGGAAGAGCGCTTCAAGGAGTGCAGTGAGGCGTACGCCGTGCTGGCGGATACCGAAAAGCGCGCCCGCTACGATCGCTTCGGACACGCGGGCGTGGGTAACGGCGGAGCGCAGGGATTCGGCGGCTTCGATGCCACCGTCTTCAACGACTTCCAGGACATCTTTGGCGATATCTTCGGCTTTGGCGACATGTTCGGAGCGCGAGGAGGACGTGGCCGTTCGCGCGCGCAGCGAGGCGCCGATCTTCGCGAAGACCTCACGCTGGAATTCGAAGAGGCAGTTTTCGGAGTCACTAAGCAGGTTGAGGTTCGCCGCCACGAAGAGTGCGAGCCATGCAAGGGTTCGGGCGTTGCGCCCGGTAAGGCGCCCATCAACTGCACAACCTGCAACGGGCGCGGACAGATGCGCTATCAACAGGGATTCTTCTCCATCACCCGGGCGTGCAGCACCTGCGGCGGGACCGGCAAACTGATTGTCGATCCCTGCACCCAGTGCCGTGGCCAGGGCCGCGTTACGCGCGACCGCACCGTGACCGTGAAGGTCCCGGCAGGTGTCGAAGAAGGCGCGCGCATTCTCTACTCCAACGAAGGCGAAGCCGGCGCTTACGGCGGGCCTCCGGGAGATCTGTATGTCGTTCTGCACGTTAAGGAGCACTCGTTCTTCGAACGTGACGGGAAGAACCTGTATTGCGTGGTGCCAGTGTCATTCACGCAGGCCGCGCTGGGCGCCGAAATTCAGGTCCCTACGCTCGAGGGCGAGCAGGCGATGAAGGTTCCAGAAGGAACGCAGACCGGAACCCACTTCAAGCTGAAGAATAAAGGCGTACCAGTGCTGAATGGACACGGCCGCGGCGATCTTTTCGTCGAAGTGAAGGTGCAGACGCCGTCGAAGCTCACCAAACGCCAGCGCGAGTTGATCCAGGAACTGGACTCGACGCTTGCGGTTGAGAACAAGCCGGTGAACCGCTCGCTGCTGAACAAAGTAAAGGAAATCTTCGGGTAGAAATTCGGCTGCGGGGCCCCTAACGCCTGGCTCTTAGTAAACCACGGGTTCCCCAGCCTAGACTTCTTCTGGCTTGGGTGGGTTCGAACGAATCCTCAACCTTGTCTTCTCTGGAATACGCTCGGGTCGTTGGCAGCCTTCCTTGGACAAAGCTCTCCGCATCTACGCGTGGTTCCTGCTGATCGTTACGGCGCTGCCAGCGGTGGCGCGGATTGCGCGGCCGCTGGAGCTGGCGCGCATCGTTCTCGTGCGCTATCAGAATCCCAAGCGGCGCAAGCGTGCGCGCATTGGCGGCGTCATCTATCTCGCGCTTTCGATTCTGGCAATTCCCTACTTGCTGACCGCCAAGATCCACGAGGAGCGCTGGCTGGTGATGGCCGTGCTCGTGGGCATGATCTCGGCGCTGGAGTTCGTCATCAATAGCCGCGTCTTTGAGGAAGAAACGCTGTCACGGCAGAACCGCGTCTTCGGCGGCGTTTATGCTTCGATGGCAATCGCCACCGCTCTGCTACTCTTCACACGATGACCCGCCGCCGCTGGATTGCCGACGAATTTTCCGCCGACCGCGCTGCCTTGACCGGCGAGCACGCCGCGCATCTAGCGCGAACGCTGCGGGCACGGGTTGGCCAGGAATTCGAGGTGGCCTGCGGCGACCGAGTGCACCGCGCGACGGTCGCCAGTGTCGCCGACGATCGCGTGGAGTTCACGTTGGGGCACGAAGTCGATGCAGGCACCGTCCTACCCGTCACTCTACTGCTGGCTATCTTCAAGTTCGATCGCATGGAGTGGGCGATCGAAAAGTGTACCGAGTTGAACGTCAGCGCGATTGTCCCGGTGATCGCCCGTCGTACCGAAAAGCATCTGGTCCTGGCGGCAGAAAAGCGTGTCGAGCGATGGCGAAGGATCTCTCGCGAGGCGTCCGAACAGTCGAGGCGAGTAGCACCGCCGGAGATCAGAGATCCCTTGAAGCTGACGGACGCTCTGTCGGTCGACGCCACTTTACGCATCGTGCTGTCGGAAAATGAACGCGAAGTGGCGCTGAATGACCTGCTGCAATCTCGTGAAAACGCATCGGTAGCCTTGGCGATTGGCCCCGAGGGGGGTTGGACGGAAGAAGAGCTGCGCGCTTTTTCGAAATCGCAATGGCTCTCGGCTTCACTCGGTGAGACCGTCCTTCGCGCCGAGACTGCGGCCATCGCAGCGCTGGCTGTTGCCAGGGCCGCCTCCTAGCTTCAACGTCGCCTTCCGCCGGGAATTCCACCGATATTGCAAGATTTGCACCGGATTTTCTCTTGCGTCCAAGTCCGCGGTCGAAGATAATAATATCTTCGCTTTTTCTTCGTACTTTTCCGGAGTCGCTGTGGCGAGTAACGGTCATCCCAAATTCGTCCCCACCAAGGAACAGCTTCAGGCCATCGAGCACGTTCACGGGCCGATGCTGGTCGTGGCCGGAGCGGGCACCGGCAAGACCACGGTGCTGGCGCGGCGTATTGCGCACCTCATTCAGAGCGAAGCAGCGCGGCCCGACGAAATCCTTGCCGTCACTTACACGCGCAACACTGCCGCTGAGCTGATCTCGCGCGTGGCCGCGATTCTCCATCCACCAACGAACCCGCAAGCCTCTTTGTACCCGGAGATTGACCGTCAGCAAGCGGTGCGGCGGCTGATGCGCTCCGGCCTGCAGGCGCATACGTTTCACTCTTACTGCTACCGCCTGCTACAGGAGGCGGGCACGAAGTTCCAGCTTCTGGACGACAAAGACCTGTTCGTCCTGTTGCGGCGCCGTATTGGCGATTTGAAGCTGCATCACTACATCAAGGCAGCGACGCCGGGAAAGTTTCTGCAGGACCTGCTGAAGTTTTTCAGCAGCTGCCACGACGAGTTGCGCTCGCCGCACGACTACGACACCTATCTGACGGGCCTCGAGCGCGGCGAGATCGCGCTGCCACGCATGGCCAAGTCGAAAGACGCTGCGGCGATGAGCGACGAAGACATTCTGGGCCGCTGCCGCGAGGTGGCGCATGCGTTTCGCTTCGCAGAGAAGATGCTGCAGGACGAAGGCCTGGGCACATTCGGACACATCATGACGCGCGCAGTCGACGTGCTGATGCGCCGCAAGTCGGTGCTGGAGCGGGCGCAGAAACGCGCGCGCTTCATCCTCATCGATGAGTTTCAGGACTCGAATATGGCGCAGATCAAGCTGGCCAGCCTGTTGGCCGGAGACGAGGCAAACGTCTTCGCTGTCGGCGATCCCGATCAGGCGATTTATCAGTTCCGCGGCGCGACCAGCGGCGCCTTCGATCAGTTCCTGCGTACCTTTGGAACGGAGCGCGTCAAGCGGGTGACCATGTCGGCGAATCGGCGCTCCACGCCGCCGGTCCTTGGCTGCGCCTTTGAGGCCATCAAGTGCAATCCGGCGATCGTGAATCTCGACCGCGACTGGCAGCGTCTGCCCCTGACCTGTGCGCGTTTAGAGCGGGAGCCGCAATTGGCCGTCGCACAGCCGGTGCAGGCACTCGCACCCAAGGACCACGACCACGAAGCGATTGTCGTGGCCGACACGATCCAGGCGATGCGACGGCAGAATCCTGATTTCTCATACGGAAGTGTCGCTGTGCTCTATCGCAGCCACTTCAACCGCGAGAAGATTGTGGCAGAGCTCACGCGTCGCGGCATTCCGATTAAGGTGAAGGGCGCCGACCTGTTTCAGACCCCGGAGCTACGCGATGCCCTCGCCGTACTGCGCCTCATGGACGCGTCGCATCCGGTGGCGTTGTTCCGCGTCGCCGCTCTGCCGCAGTTCGAGATCGATCCTGAGAAATTTCGAGCTGAGCTGGCGCTGCTGGGCAGGGATTTCTCTGCCGAAGCGGCACTGGAGAAGGTGCCGGGCGGTCCCGAGGTGCTGCGGACCATTCGGCAGGCGCAAGAAGAACTGGCGGCAGCGAGTAACGAACTCACGGCCGCGATGGGCATCGCGCAACGCGCGTTTCAACTGCCGGAGTCGATGCCACTCCGCCGCTTGAGCGATTTCGCCACGCGCTGGTGCACTAAGCCGGAGCAGATCATCGGCAAGGGCACGCTGCACGATTTCCTGGAATACCTCGCGCCTTTCCATGAGGCCGGCGGAGCGCTGGTGGAAGAGACGGACGAAGATGATCCTGTGGCCGCGCTGGCCCCTGCCGAAGTCGGCAACGCCACCACCGAGGAAGCCGTGCAGTTGATGACCGTGCATGCGGCGAAGGGCCTGGAGTTCCCCTGTGTCTTCGTCGTGCGTGCGGTTTCTCCGGGCTTTCCCGCACTGTACAAGGAGTCGCTGGTCGAGTTTCCTCAGCAGCTTCGCTCCGTGCCAGACGATTGCGATCCGAAGACTCTGCACGAGCAGGAGGAGCGCCGACTGTTCTATGTCGCGATGACCCGCGCGATGGATGAGCTATATCTGTGCGGCAAAGTGGGCAAGCAAAAACATCAACCGGCCCCGCCTAGCGGGTACATACGCGAGTTGGTTGCGCTGTCGCGCGGGCAATTGAAGGATCGCATCGAGTTCCACGTCATTGACCCGGCGCCGATTGATCAGATTCATGCGGCGGCCGAGCCGGAGTTGAATATCTCGCAGTGGACGATGTTGCCTCCGCGGCAAAACGGCCGAACGCTGGAGTTGAGCGCCAGCGCCATCCAGCAGTACGAGAATTGTCCTCTGGCCTACAAGCTGCGCTATGACTGGCGGCTGCCGGAGGATGCGAGCGCCGCGCTGCAGTTCGGCAATGCGATGCACGTGGCGCTGAAGGCGTACTTCGATGGCATGCATGCCGGCCGTACCCCGGACGAGGCCACGCTTATCGCTTGCTTCCTCGACGAGTTCACCAAGGCAAAAATCAACGAGCCGCTCCAGCGCGAGATGTACGAAAAATCAGGACGAGAACAGCTGGCCGCGCTGGTCCAATCCAGCTTCGCGCATCCGGCAGGTGAGATCGTGGAGACTGAGCGTCAATTCAAGGTGCAGATCGAAGGAGCGTGCGTGAAGGGTCGTTGGGACCGACTCGATCGGCTGGCGAACGGAGAGGTCGCCATCGTCGATTACAAAACCGGCAATCCGAAAACACAGGACGATGCCAACGACAGCCTGCAGCTTTCGATTTACGCGCTGGCTGCGCGTGCCCTGGGACACACACCGTCGTCGCTGGTGTTCATCAACTTGACCAACCAGACCGCGATCGAGGCGCGGCGCTCGGCCGAGGACCTGCGTGCGGCTGAACTGAAGATTGCCGAGATTGCGGCGAAGATTGCCGCCGGTGAGTTTGAGCCTAACCCGGGGTCACGTTGCTTCTGGTGTTCCTACAACAGCATCTGCCCCACCCAGGAAGAACCGCTGCCGCGTCCGCTCGCCGCACAAACAGTCACGGTGCACTGATCCCAAAAACCAAAAGGGACGCTTTCGCGTCCCCTTCAGTTCGGTCGAAGTGCCGTTAGTGCTTCTTTTTCTTCGCGGCCTTCTTAGCCTTCTTTGCAGCCTTTTTAGTTGCCATGGTTCTATTCTCCCTTTCCATTTGTCATGGAACATTGCGACATGTACATCATCGCAATTTGTTAGTTGTATAGAGTCAATGAAAAAAATAGTCAAGAAAAAAACGCGCATCAAAGTGCGCAACTCGGCAACGGGCACAGCGCGCGATTGCGTGTCTCGCGCGCACAACGATTCGTTTTCGTTGGTTGCGCATGATGAACGTTTTTCGTGACATGCTTCGCACCAGCATAAACACTGGCGATTTCTCACTCTCGCCATCGATGACGAAATCGCGCGATTGCATCGAGCGATCGTGGAGAGAAGAACGATGTCGCGCATCGCGGGTTTTTCGAGCACAAAAAAAATTTTGCGATGCCCCCCGATTTTGTTCCTACATGAGGGGGTGAGAGGTCATTTGAGGACACGCAACACGGCGCCGCTGAGCGAGTCGTGCCACGCATGCGCGATCATTCCGGGACGCAAACTCTTCCTCCACCATGCGAGCAGGCCGAAGAGCAATCCGAAGATGAAGATGAGGAACATGCGCGCCGGACCCTCGTATCCGTGAGAGGCTCCGAAGACGATGGCTGAGAGCACGACGCCTAACAGCGGTGAGTTTCCGATCACGGCAAGTTGCCGCTGAAGATATCCGCGGAAGATGATCTCCTCGCAAAATCCGGCGGTCCAACTCAAACAAAACCAGACCGCGAGTTCCAGGTTTGTGCTCGGCGCAAGGAAGCTGATCTGCTTGCGCATGCTCTCGATCTTGCCGGCCTGATCGAGATGCATCAGGCGAGCGCAGACACCGAGCACTAACATCGCTGCTCCCCAGAAGACTGCGGCGTACACGATATCGAGGAAGAAATCCTCCAGCGTCGCCCAGCGTCCTCCGATGAGGTCGCGCAGGCGGATCTGCTTGCGAATGCCCAGCCAGATGTAGCCAACCAGGAACCACTCCAGCCCCATGGTCCACAGATATTGCGCGAGTCGGTGGTCGCCGACGACAGGATGGCTGGCGCGAGTGCCGTTGATGGAAACGGTCAGCAGCACCCCGACCAAAACAATGGTGTGCCACCAGGGCGCGAGCGGGCGCAAGGGCAGGCCGGAAGCAGTTTCAATTTTCGGTGGTATTTGTGCGTCGATAGCCAACTTGGCTCCATCTTATAATGTTTAGTTCTTACTTCCTCCCAGGAGCAGGTTTATGGCTTTTATAGAAGACGTCGTCATTGTTTCGGCGGTTCGCACCCCAATCGGAAAATTTCAAGGCTCCCTCTCTGACTTCAGCGCACCACAGCTCGGCGCGATTGCCGTATGCGAGGCGGTCAAGCGCGCGGGCATCGATCCTAATACGGTAGACGAGTGCATTATGGGCAATGTTGTCACCGCCGGTCTGGGACAGAATCCGGCGCGTCAGGCTGCGCTAAAGGGCGGTCTGTCGGACAAGGTCAGCGCGATGACCATCAACAAGGTTTGCGGCTCGGGCCTGAAGGCTGTAGCGCTTGGCCAGCAGGCCATCCAGACCGGCAATGCGAAGATCGTGGTCGCCGGCGGCATGGAGAGTATGACCAACGCGCCGTATTTGCTCCAGAACGCGCGCAAGGGATTTCGGCTGGGCGATCAGAAGGTCGTCGACGCGATGGTCCATGACGGCCTGTGGGACGTCTACAACGACTACCACATGGGCAACACCGGTGAGAATGTCGCTGACAAGTACAAGGTCACACGTGAGGAACAGGATGAGTACGCCACCAACTCACATCGCAAAGCTGTCAGCGCGATGAACGAGTGCCGTTTCAAGGATCAGATCGTTCCGGTTGAGATTCCGGCGAAAAAGAAAGGCGCAGCGCCCACGCTGTTCGCCAAGGACGAGTCTCCGCGTGAGGACACGACAGTTGAGACGCTGCGCGGATTGAAACCGGCATTCAAGAAAGATGGAACGGTGACGGCAGGCAATGCTCCTGGTGTGAATGATGGAGCTTCGGCTTTGGTGTTGATGTCGGCCGCGCAAGCGAAGGAAATGGGATTGAAGCCAATGGCGCGCATCGTCGCACAGAGCGCCAGCGGCATTGCGCCGGAATGGGTGATGATGGCGCCGGTGGACGCGATTCGCCAGCTGTGGCAGAAGACCGGATGGAGTAAGGACGAGGTCGATCTGTACGAGATCAACGAAGCGTTCTCGGTCGCTGCGATTGCGGTCACCCGCGAGCTGGGTCTGGATTTGAATAAGGTGAACGTGAACGGCGGCGCAGTGGCACTGGGACATCCGATCGGCGCCAGCGGCGCGCGTATCCTGACAACCCTGCTCTATGAGATGATTCGCCGGGACGTGCACAAGGGAATAGCGGCTCTCTGCCTTGGCGGCGGCAATGCCGTGGGACTGGCGGTCGAGCGGTAACTATTCAGGAAGGGCGAGGCTCAACATGAAGAAGCAGAGAGGCTGGCCCGACCGCCGTGGTATGGGTTCGGAGAGCGACTCGATCTCGGAACAGTTCGTGCCGAGTGAACGATATAAGGCGCAACAGCTGGCGATGAGGGAAACTTTGATGGCAGCGGGCTTTACGCAGGAGCAGATTGACGCCATGTTCCCGGCTCAGATGGAAGCGCCGTCAATCGAAAAGCCGAAGAATCGGTGAAGGCACAATCCAGCCCATCGGAACCGGTAGCATCTTCATCCTGACACATAGGGCTTCAGCCCTTGTCTGCTGCGTGCAGGGGCTGAAGCCCTAAATCTTTTGCCACTTATCGGCACGACTGAAGTCGTGCCCTGACACAAAGCGTTTTACAGCTAGCCAGATCCGAAATTGAATGACCCGCAGGAGATGCTTGCCTTACTCGCTCCAGACGGCCAGTTCGTTGCCGTTCGGGTCGGCGAAGTGGAAGCGGCGTCCGCCGGGAAAGCCGAAGATTTCGCGGACGATCTTGCCGCCTGCCGCTTTGACCTTTGCGTAGCAATCCTCAAGAGCTACTGCGTAAAGGACCACAAGAGTTCCACGGGGCTTGCCTCCGCCGGCGTCTGCCACCGTGGCATCCCTCGTAAAGCCGCCTGCCAATCGGCCGTCAAAAAAGCTGGTGTAATCCGGACCGTAATCCTGAAAGTTCCAGCCGAAGACCTCGGTGTAGAAGCGCTTGGTGGCTTCGATGTCGGTTGCCGGTAGCTCGATGTAGTCGACTTTGAAGTTGTGGTCAGGTTGGCTCATGCGGAAAACCTCGCGGGCGAGATTAACACAAGTCCCGTCGGAAGACGGAGTGCCCGGGGCGCGGGGCTGAAGCGGTCGAGGCCGGCTCCGACAGTTTTGCCATTCGGGGCGAACCGCAGATCCTTCGACTCCGCGGTCGCTCCCGCCCCCGCTACGCTCAGGATGACAATTCATAAAGGTTGACCCGGCGACGGCCTAAAGACAGATCAACCTCGAACAGTTCTCAGGCCCGAAGGCGAGTGACCTTGATGACACGGAACGACGACCGGAGAGCAGTTCTATCGGACAAGTCGAAGGTAACTACAAACACGAAGGGCGCGGTCGCCCGCGCCCTTCGTCAGACTTGCATTGGAATTATTGCGAATCTGTGGCGCCGCCGGGTTCGGTAGTGCTACCAACTCCAAGTTCATGAGGAGAAGCGATATTGGCGGTCTCCGGGTTCAGCAGACCTTTGTGGTCCGGGCCCAGGCCTAGCTTGATGAGTGCCCGCGAATCAGGGGTGATCTTCGTCTGCCAGCCGTTGTCCCCCTGGAACTTAGTCATGGCATCTTTGGACGCCTGGTCCCACACACCCGTCGGCTCACCGGACAGGTAATGTTCGCGGATCAGAGCGCTCTGAATCTCGGTGGTGCGCTGCTCGTCAATGGTGCGCTGTCCGCGGGAGTGGGATGACGTAGTCTTAACAAAGTGCTTGGAGTAGTGGCTGGCGGAGCTGTGGTGCCCGTGCTTCGATTTTGTCTGAGTGCTTGTAGCTGCCAAGGCAGCTGTAGCCAGCCCCAGGGCCATCAAACCGACGCCGACACATTGAAATACACGATTCCCGATAGGCAACGACCACCTCTCTGGCAAGCTATTGAAATGCACGAACCGGTCCCTTCATTGTAAAGAAGCTTTAATGCTTAGGGGAACAACAAAATGGCCAGGGGTTCCCAAATTGAAACAGGTGCGGCGCTGGGCATCTTTGTACCTGTGATGCTGCAGCGCCGCCGCCGGGATTGCCGACTAGTTACTCCTCTGGAGGGATCCAGAGTACCTTCTGGTTACGGGAGAGTTCCTCCCATGAAGACCGTACTGTTGTCGCGCGTGCCTCGCGGCCGCACCAGGAAGACCACATCCTGACCGCTCTTGGATTGCGCCTCGATGCGGTGGAAATCGTCTTCATTGTTCACCGGCTGCTTGTTGATTTCCAGGATGACGTCGCCGCGGCTCAGACCGGCGGTGTCGCCGAAGCCATCCGGCTTCACATCCTGTACGATCACGCCCTTGGTATTGGGCAGGCTGTAGCGGTTGGCCATGTCCTGCGTGATGCCCTTGACCGTCAGACCGAACTTGCTCTCCTGCGGCTGGCCTTCCTCACCCTGCTCCTGCTCACCACCCAGACGGGCCGCGAACAGTTTGGCACGGTCGGCAACGGTGACTTCGGCGCTCGATTCCTTGCCGTTGCGGACATAGCCCAGCTTCGCCGTAGTGCCTGGTTTCAGCGCCGAGATGTCAGCAACCAACTCGTCGCCGTTCTTGATCGGCTTGCCGTTGACGGAGACGATAGTGTCGCCCGTCTTCAGGCCCGCCTTTTCCGCCGGACCGTTCGGGGTGACGCTGGCGATGGTCACGCCGCTGTTCACGCCGTAGACACGCGCCACGGCAGGATTAGGCACGGCATTGAATTGCACGCCGATGGAGCCGCGCAGCACCTTGTGATCGGGGCCGATCAGCTGGTTGTAGACGTTGACCACGGTGTTGGAAGGCATTGCAAAACCGACGCCCTGGTAGCCGCCGCCGCTGGTGTAGATCGCAGTATTGATGCCGATGATTTCGCCGTTCATGTTGACCAGCGGGCCTCCCGAGTTGCCGGGATTGATGGCCGCGTCGGTCTGGATGAAGGATTCAAACTGGCGTCCGGGAACGATGTTGCGGCCGATAGCCGAGACAATACCGGCGGTCACGGTTTCATTCAGTCCAAACGGGCTACCGATGGCCAGCACCCAGTCACCGACATTCATGGCGTCAGAGTTACCGAGGCGCGCCGACGGCAAGGGCTTCTTCGCATCGATCTTGATGACCGCGAGATCGGTTTCAGAATCCACGCCGACCACCGTTGCCGTATAGGTCACAGTCTCCGGATCGCCCATCAGGTTGACACGGATCTTGTCGGCCTTATCGACGACGTGATTGTTGGTGATGATGTAGCCCTTGGGATCGACGATGACGCCGGAGCCGAGCGAGCGTTCGCGCATATCAGGCGAGCCGCCAAACTGACCGCCGCCCTGGCCGCCCTGACCACCTTGGCCTTGTCCGCCGAAGAAGCGGTTAAAGAAATCCTGGAACGGGTTGTCTTCGTCGCCGCCACCCGGACCTTCATCCTGTCCTTGACCTTGGCCCTGACCTTGGCCACTACGGCCATGCGGGTTCTTGATCGAGGTTTCAGTGTTGATGTTGACGACCGAAGGCTCGAGTTGGCGGGCAATAGTCGAAAACTGATTCGACATCTGGACGGGCGAAGGAACCTTCAAAGGAGTCGCATCCGACGACGAGTTCTGTTCCTTGCCTTTGACGGCTCCAGAGACAACCGTGCCAATCAAAATGCCTAACGAAAGTATGGCCAAGACGACCATTGTTGAGGCAAAGCGATTGGCCTTAAACCTTTGCCCGAATCCTGAAGCTTGCGAATCCATTCACTGTCCTCCGGCTAATAGAGCCAAATGAAAATTATACAGTCGCCGCGACTTAGACTGGGATTTGAGGAGGCGGACTGGGGAATCTCACGCAGTTAGACGGCATTGCCGAGGTATTCGTTACCAAGTCGCTCCTGTCTGAGGGAAAGAGCGAGATTGTCCGAAATAAGCGGGAATACTGTGCCGCGTTCTCACCTATGCATATGGATGGAAATTGCGGGCCCGGGTTGCATGTCGTGTGTCAGCGTTGTTGTGAGGGCTGTGATTGGGCCTGATAGACCGTTTTGCCGCCAACTACGGTCCGCAAGACCTGAGTCTTCAGAATCTCCGGTGGAGCGGCCTTAGTCAAATCCCGGTCAAGCACTACGAAATCGGCCAGCATACCGGGAGCGAGCGTTCCTTTGTCTTTCTCCGCGAACTGAGCGTAAGCCGAGCCCGTGGTGTACGCCGCCAGGGCCTGCTCGATGGTCAACTTCTGCTCTGGGAAGAATTCCTTGGTACCGGCTTCATTCTTACGCGTCACTGCCGCATAGACACCGCGGAACGGCGTGAGCGGCTCGACCGGATAATCGGTCCCGAAGGCGATGCGGACGCCTTGATCGAGGAAGTCCTTCCATGGGTATGAGTTTTTCGCGCGCTGCTCGCCGATACGCTCCACTACCCAGTTCATATCTGTCAGCAGGTGGTTGGGCTGCACGGAGGCGATTACTCCCAGCTTGCGGTATTGAGCGATCTGGCCAGGGTCGATGACCTGGTCGTGCTCGATGCGGAAACGGAAGTCGCGCTCGCGATGATTCTCGTGCGCATCACGCTCGGCCTCGGCAAAGGCGTCGAGCGCCATCTGCGCTGCGCGATCGCCAATAGCGTGAAAACCGAGTTGGAACCCGGCGGCCGATCGCTCAACTGCCATGCGGTTCAGCGTGCTCTGCTCGTATTGAGGAATGCCGGAGTTGCCGGGATCGTCGGCGTACGGCGCGTTCAAGGCCGCCGTGCGCGAGCCCAGCGAGCCGTCCATGAAGCCTTTGAGCATCGCGGTGTGGAGCATGGGATCGTTGGCAGGATGCTGCGCGCGATGCTGCTGTAACACCGCCAGCGGCTCATTGAACATCAGCCATTCGCTGATGCGAACGGTGAGCTTACCTTCCTTCTCGAGATCTTCGTAGACCAGGAAATCTTCCCACTCGGAGTTGTCCTGAACAGAAGTGAGGCCGGAGCGGGCAGCATCGGCGAGCGCCAACTCGATTCCCCGTCGCCGCTGCGCCAATGA
Source organism: Verrucomicrobiia bacterium (assembly GCA_035482295.1). Lineage (GTDB taxonomy): Bacteria > Acidobacteriota > Terriglobia > Terriglobales > Acidobacteriaceae > Bog-257. The sequence goes on along the minus strand of DATHQX010000156.1, from coordinate 82 downwards.
GGGCCGAGGAACTTTCGCCAGCATCATGTCCTTGGCCGTCTCGCGGAGGATGCCGGTGGCCATGCCCTGCGAGTCGCGATCA
>DATHQX010000155.1:0-3419 GCA_035482295.1 Verrucomicrobiia bacterium | reverse complement strand
GAATGTGATCGACATCAGGTAGAGCAGAGCGATGCGCTTGTGGTCGGTAGTAAAGAGCCACGAGGGGACGCCGTAGTGCTTGTTCAGATAATTTTCGCGCTCGATTGTCTGGACGCCGGGTTGAGCAGCGGGTTGAGGAGTTGCGGTAGCCATTACGGGTTCACCTGACTTCCTGCGGCTTGGCTCTGGTCCTGGCTCTGATTTTGCGGCGCGGTGGCTGCGGCGGTCTTGACGCCGGCGGTGGCGGGCTGCGCCAGCGATTTCACGTAGGCGACCAGCGCGTTGACTTGTTCTTCGCTGACTAGGCCCTGAAACGTGGGCATGATGGGCTGGAACCCCTTGACGCGCCTGGCGCCGGGATCGAGGATGCACTCGCGGATGTAATTTTCGTCTGCGGTTACGGTGCGGCCGTCTTCGAGTTGTACGGGTTTGCCGAAGACTCCTTGCAGGTTGGGGCCGCGGCCTTGCGAATCGGTGCGATGGCAGGTGACGCAGCCGAGTTCGGCGAAGATTTTTTCCCCCGTCGCAGAGAGTGGGCCGGTCGATCCGCCGCTCATCCAGGCCTCGTACTGCGCCGGTTCCTGCACGATGATGTTGCCGATCATGCCGGAGTGCAATGTGCCGCAATATTGGGTGCAGAAAAGATGATAGGTGCCGGGCTTGGTGGCGCGGAACCACGCGACCGTGTAGCGGCCGGGAACCACGTCCTGCTTCATGCGGAACGCGGGGACGAAGAAGCTGTGGATGACGTCTTGCGAGGTCATGATGAGCTTGACGTCGCGGCCGACGGGAACGTGCAGTTCGTTGATTTCGCGCTGGCCTTCGGCGTGTTCGAGCTTCCACATCCATTGTTTCGCGACGACGTAGACTTCGGTGGAGTCGCGCGGGGGAGTGCGGCTCTGGAAGTAGACGACGGCTCCCCAGGCGAAGATGACCATGAAGACGACGAAGGGGATGAATGACCAGGTTAATTCGAGCGGGGTGGAACCTTCGATCTGTTCGGCTGGAACGCCCTTCCGGCGGCGGTAGCGGGCGGCGAAGTAGACGACGGCGGTGAAAATCAGCGCGGTCATCATTCCCGACACGATGAGCAGGAAGATGAACAGCGCGTCGACGTTGGCCGCCGCGGTGGAGGCCCGTTCGGGCCATAATGGAAAATTATCGAACATAATTTTCTAAAATGCAGAAGTCAGAACTCAGAATGAAGAAGTAAAACCACAGTTCCTATTTGTTTTACTTCTTCATTCTGAGTTCTCACTTCTGACTGACTACTGCGTGACCAAAATCTCTGCGGCGCACAGCGGCTTTGTCCATCCGCCAAAAAATTAAGATCATGCCGCCGAGAAGCAAAATTGTTAGCCCCGCGCCTAGGCGCAGGATGTTGGTGATCACCGCGCCATATTTTCCGGTCTCGGGGTTGTAGTGATAGCAGTAGAGCAGCACCTGGTCGACGGCGTTGCCGATTTTGCCTTGCGAGGCTTCGACTAATCCCATGCGCAGATCTTTCGGTGGGTAGTCTACGCCGTAGAAGTAGCGCGAGATGCGGCCTTGCGGCGTGAGCACCATGATGGCCGTGGTATGCGCGTACTGGTTGCTCTCTGGGTCGTACTGATACTGGAAGCCGACGGCTTTGGTGAGCGCGTTGATCGACTCGGCGGAGCCGGTCAGGAAATGCCAGCCTGTCGCGGCGTTGGGGCGGCCGTAGCGTTTTAAATAGTTCTGTTTTTTCGCGGCTGCGATGGTCGGGGTTTCTTGCGGGTTGAAGCTGACGGTGACTACGTCGAATTCGTCGCCGACGTTGAACTTGACCATCTTCATGGCGCCGGTGAGGCCGGCGAGGGCTTCTCCGCAGAGCATGGTGCAGTTGTAGTAGACGAGGTTGAGGATTAGCGGCTTCTGGCCGAAGTAGTCGCCGAGTTTCACGGGGCGGCCGCCGTCGTCGACGAAAGTTAGATCGGGAGGGACTTGGGCGTCGAGATGCTGCTCGATGCCGACGTTTTGCAGGTAGAGTGGGCGGACGTTGGCGGGCGGGGACATGATGCCGGTGGTCATGCCTTGTCCGACGGCTACGTTGGCTAGCAGCAGGAGGAACGGCAAGAATCCGAAGTGGCTTGGCTTTGCTGCGCGGGAGATCCCTCGCTTCGCCTGAAAGGCGGCTCCGCTCGGGATGACGCATCCGTTGTATTGGGTGCGATGGTTCACCGATGTCGAATTTTGATTCTTACTACTCACTTCTTTGGTCCCTTCTTGTTCTCCGGCTTTGGCTGCGGCGTCGCCGATGCTGGCGCTGCGGCTGAACTGGCTTGCTGGCGGACGGGGAGGCCGCGTTGGGCGATCAGGTCCATGGCGCGGTCGATGGGGATGCGGACGGTGCCGGCGTTTTTGTCGATCCAATCGTAGGTGCTGAGCGTCTCTTCTTCTTTGAGGCGAATTCCGTTGAGTTGGCCGCGCTCGTCGACTTCCAGCTGCGGGGCTGGGAAGTTTTCTTTCAGGAATTTCTCGTAGTCGCCGTTGTATTCCGGGGGGATGTGGCGCGTGTCCACCGGAGCGTTGGTGACCAAGGGATTGACCGGTGTCTGCTCGGCTTCAGAGCGTTTGTCGAGGTAGTGGTAGAGGCCATCGACGATGAAAAAGACGAGCAATCCCGCCACGGCCAAGCCGAGGAGGAAGTAGAGAACTCCAGCGGCGCCGATGTCCTGGTGTTCGTAGCCGGGGTTTCCGGTGGAGTTCGCGGGATTGGTTTCGTCTGTCATATTTCTAATTCGCGTTTCGGCTCTCAGTTCTTAACTCTCGGCTCCTAACTCGCAGCTCACAGCTCATGCCCCTCCATGATGGTGCGCTGGCTCGAGGACTTCTTCGGCTGTCGGATCGTAGACCGGGAGCAGTGGCAGGCCGCCCAGGTTGTAGAAGAAATAGGATAGCCAGATTCCGGCCAGGGCGATGGGTACGACCACATCGGCCAGGGTTACGCATAGAGTCTTCGAGAAATTTGGTTCGATGATCCAGAACATATCGACGTAGCGCATCAGCAGGAGCCACGCGGCCAGCCAGACCAGCTTGCGGATGTTGCGCTTGAACTGGCGCGACAGCAGAATGGCGAAGGGGACGGCGAAGTGGAAGATGACGACAATGAGGCCGACGTATCCCCAACCGCCATTCAGGCGGCGCAGGTAGTAAGTGATTTCGTTGGGCAGGTTGCCGGCCCAGATGATGAGCCACTGCGAGTAGTTGAAGTAGGCCCAGACCATGGTGAAGGCCAGCATCCACTTGCCGTGGTCGTGGACGAAGTCGGGCTTCAGCAGATCGGACATGGGCTTGTAGTCGTAGAGTATGCGCTCGACGATCACGGCGAAACACATGGCCGAGAGCACCTGGCCGATGAGAATTACCAGGCCGAAGATGGTGGAGACCCAGCTGGG